>CAYJHC010000074.1:0-9945 GCA_964370075.1 uncultured Oscillospiraceae bacterium
TATGAAAGTAGTTATAGTAAAGAAAATACTAATTATTCTGAACTGCTTCCTAATGTCATACGAATTAGCAAGCATGATGCATATACTGACTGCTTGAACTTTGTAGTGGAAAATATTGATCTTGAAATGGTAAAAAAGGCATATGAGTTTTTAACTATAGACACAAATGAATTGAAGTATTTTAAAGGAAAGAAAGTTCCGATACTTCCTATATGGGAGAGAGAAAAACGGAATAACAGGTTTACGACTAAGCCACTCATTGAAATTGGAGATAGTTATATATACTCTCCAATAACAGTTAAAGAAGTTTACACACGATGGGTTTCTGGATTACTACAATTTTTCCCACCTTATGAGGTAAATCTTGAAAAAACAATGCAATAATTGAAAAAATGGAAAGAGTTTTATGAAAAATCGTTCGCTAAAGATATAGCGGATATTTTTGCTCAAAGAGGATTTCCATACTTCAATTATGATGTTGCTCTTAGAAAAGAAGATAAAGAAGGAAAACACCCAATGATAGGGGAGCATGGAGAATATCATGCTATAGGACTGGATACAACTAAAAAGAAAATATACCTAATTGAATGTAAAGTTTTACAGCCTGTAGGTAATGTATATGAACACATACAGCAACAAAAGAGATTTTTCTTGGAGAAAAAGTATGATGAAAAATTCCAAAAACGTATTGATTATTTTTCAAAAGTTTACATTGTTTTTTTTAAGAGGAAAAAAATCGATGTACGGGAATATACAATATGCCCATATATGGTCGTTAATAAGCCGTTTGACTCTTATTATAAAGAAGTTCATTTTGATATAATTACAGGAGATGAGTTAGTGTCTATTATTGAGATGGATTGATAATTAAGATCAAGCAGGTGCACATAGTATTCCTAGGTACAAATGAATATAAGTGCTTTGTGAGTTTGGGGTAGAGTGATTTGTCAATTTTGGGGATCTAACCCCGTAATTTAATTGTTTTTACTTGCCTTTTAAATACTATATTATTAGGTACAATTGTGATTTTACAATAGGAGACTATTTTCAGGTTGTCATCAAATACAGTTATTTGATACTTAGTTGCGTTATCAAACCCTTTGGCTTTACACTTTGAGAGTTTTCATGAAATCATTTTTAATACCTGTTAAGACTCTCAAATCATATCCTAAACTAACAAGCTCCCTTTGCTTGATTAGAGCTATGTTAATTTCAGTGTTCATAATACTAGCAATTTCAGCAATAGTATGTTCTGCTCGAGCAAGCTCGACAAATTCGTGCGTGTCAATAAGCAGGTGTGAGGCAAAGGCGTTTGCTTCATATTCAGTATTATCTTTCATCATTTTAAAAAGTTCAAATTCTTTTAAAACACTTTTTTTCGCAAGTTCTCTATGTAACATATCGTGACCTATTTCATGCGCAATAACCATCTGTGTCATATATTCATCTAAATTACTGTTCACAAAGATTGCTCTAGTTCTATACATGTAAGTATACATACCTAATAAATGGGTGTAATTATCTTCAAAATATAATTTAATTCCTAAATCACGAGCAACTGTAATCATATCACGAGTTCCAACATTAGATATGATTTTATTTGCTTTTTTATAAATCTTTTCTGTTATTATCATGGGTAAAACCTCAACCTCAATTATTTTTCCTTACGATATTTCTTTGGGGTATACTTAGTGTTTTCTTCTTTTGTCTCCCAATAAAGCTTTTGCATAGATTTCATTACAGCATCCATATCATTTTCATCTAGTTTTCCGCCTGCATATAATGCGCCTATTTGATTGATTAAAGCCTGAGCTTGTTTTCCTCCGTTGTTCCCATATTTCTGGTGTGCTTGTAAAGCAAAGTCTTCATTTTCGGTCAATAAATAATTTATATCTACACCTAAAGCTTCAGATAGCTTATTATATATCTCTCTGCTTCGAGGATAACGATTATCAGACTCATAACTTGCAATTGTTCTAAGTGTTACACCAACTTTATCTGCTAAGGCTTGTTGTGTTAGTTTTGATTTTTTTCTTTCTGCTTTCAACTTCTCACTAAAATTCATTTTCATCTCCTTTTACATAAGTGAAATTAATTTACATATTTAGTATTGACTTATGTTATTTAATAACATAAAATAAAATCAACTTTTATGAAATCCATTTACATAAATATAACATGAATTTCATAAAACGTCAAGAAAAGGGAAATTAAATAAAGTAAGTTACGATAAAATGTGAAGATAGGTAGGGCGATGAAAGAAATATATAGAAAAGTATATGTAGAGGTATTACTAAGAGCAAATAAGGAAGGAGTAAACCTTCCACTTGCCATAACTTGGGAAGACGGAAAAGTTTATGAAGTAGATAGAGTAAAATACATTGACAAAGCAGCTGCACTTAAGGCTGGTGGATGCGGGCTAAGGTATACTGTAATGGTTTGTGGAAAGGAAACTTATTTATTTCAAGAAGGCAGCAGATGGTTTGTGGAAGCAAAACAGTATATACAATGATATTAACTAAAGAAGATATTGAGATAGTCGCAGATAGTATTCTTTGCGATTTTATGCCAGAGGAAAAGGAAAGCAATGGTCACACACCCATAAATAAGCTAGCAACGGATTATCTAGGGTTGAAAGTTACATTTGAGAAGTTATCTGATGATAATAGTCTTTTGGGAATCACAGCTTATGAGGACACATCATTTATAATTAAAGTTGATGGATATAGAAGAGTATTACGTATCAAGAAAAATCAAATCATTTTAGACAATAGCTTTGTTGAAATTGGTAAAGTAGAAGGTTTATGTGGGAAACGAAGATTTACACTAGCTCATGAAGTGTCACATCAAATTCTTTACCATATGCAAAGTGAAGAAGAAAAAAACAAAACTAGTAGAAGATATTCTATGAGAACTTCAAATAAAGTAAAGGGATTACAAACAGAAGAAAACTGGAATGAATGGCAAGCGAATTACCTAGGTGCAGCGCTACTTATGCCAAGAAATCAAGTTTTGAGGTTTATGGAAAACTACTTGATTTATGTGAAGAATGAAGTTCCAGTAAGAAAGCAAAAGACTCAGCTTAGAACTGAGGTTATAATTTATTATTTTTCCAATTATTTCAAAGTATCTAAAACAGCAGCAATGATAAGACTTAAACAATTAGGATACATAAATGATGAATATAGATTTAATTATTAGGAGGTATTATGCCGAGGAAGATTTATACTAATATACCGCAAGAAGAATTAATGCGTAAAATAAGGAATGCAAGAAGAAGTATTCAAAATAAAGAAAGTAGAACTATTAAATGTTATCACTGTGGGCATTCAGCTTTTACAGTATATGCTGAAAGCACAGGGTACATTGAAAACAAATGTAGAAAATGCAACAAGTTGGTCTTAGTAGACCTAATAAATATGAGAAGATTAAATAAAAAATAAAATTCAAGAATACACTTGAATATGTAAGAAATAAACGCTTATATTGCAGCTCGCAGTATGAGTGCTAGAGCCACAGTAACATGTGTAGACATCTTGGCACCGGAGTGAGCAAAAATATCGTAAAGGTAATAGCCTTTGCTATATTTTTGTTAGCTAGTGTCAAATAACTATAAATAACTGAGGCTCTTTTTTTATTGGCATACCTTTCTGTAATTAATGCAGGAAGGTTTTTTTATGCAAAAGGCAAGGGCTAGATCCCCTCCGATATTTTCAATTTTTAAAAATCAGAAATTTAAAAGTTGAAAATTAGGAGGAAAAAAGATGAGAACACCGAAAGAATTTGATTATGATTTGTGGAAAGATATAGAAGGAAAAACATATATAAGAATAAAAGAAACAGGAGAAATTTGTGAGGTTGACAATGATACATTTAGGTTACTTAGAAATGAAGCAATGGCAATTTACAGAAAACAAAAGGGGATAGCTATATATGGTAAAGAGAATGGTAAAAGTGTGGTGATTGAACGCAAATCGATTTTAACTTTAGATAGTGCTTCAGACTATAGCGCTGAACCAAGCTGGCTTATTTCAGAAATTGATGTAGAAAGCGAAGTGATTTCAAACGATAATATAATTTATTTTTCTAAGCACCTAACAAAAGCACAACTTGATGTATTAGTAAATTGTTTGTTAGCAGGAAAGTCTATTACTGAATTTGCAAATGAAAAAGGAGTTTCAAAACAAAGTGTTCATCAGATAGTACAGACAATCAGGAAAAAATATAAAAAAATATTTTTATAATGCCTTGACTAAATTTAATGTTTTGTAGGTTGTAAGTTGAAAGGGATAACGTCTCTTTCATTGTACCTTGAAAACTGAATAGACAATTATCAAAATACATTAGTTTAAGGACTGAAAGGTAAAGCAGTGGGGAAACTACGCGAGGACTACCTGTAGAAACACAAGTTTCTATAATAAAGCGATGATAGAGATATCAAAGGTACGAGCGATAAGATATGGAAATTCCAAAAATAAATTATGATGATTTATACTGCGATGATCCCTTAAACCTATAATGATACTCCTGTACGCAGCCGGTGGAGAACCCAGCGGAGGTGAAATTCCTGTGATGAAGATTAATCATCTTCAGTTTTGATAATGCCAAGCATTAAGGCAACGGAAAAAAATAAATGCAAATAATAAAATAAATTTATTAAAAATTTAAAATAAAAACTATGTGCAGATGGGATTTTCTCCTGTCTGCATATCCTTTTGTTTTAAAGAATATCAATTGAAAAAGGAGGAAATGTTATGCAAGCCATTTTAGAAGATATGAAAAATATAGATGTTCGTTCTATCAATATTGATGACTTAGTAGATAGAAAAGCTGTAAAGATAAACCCTAATGCTAGCCATGAGGACAGGCTTACAGATTATATAAGTCAAATTAAAAATCCATATTGCTATAAGGATGGAAAAACAGTAGTCAAAATTAGTTTTTCAAATACTGAGACTACGATGGAAGATTGTATCGCTCACTACCTTAAGGGCCTTTAAACTAAAATCGACATCCTCGATTTAAGAAAATAATAGTGGTACATTTTGAATAAGGATAGAAAACTTAGGAGGTGAAAGTTATGTCTGAAAAAGTGTACCGTGGGATTATATATTGCAGGTTATCAAAAGAAGATGGAGATAAGATTGAAAGTAACAGTATAGCGGGACAGAAATCTTATTGTGAAGAATATATATCTAAGCATAAAGATATAAAGTTAGTAGGAGAAGCTATAGTAGATGATGGAATAAGTGGAGTGACTTTTGATAGACCAGGCTTTATTGAGCTGGAAAAACTTATTAGAGATAAAAAGGTTGATTGTATCATAGTTCGTGATTTATCACGTTTTAGTAGAAATTACATTGATGCGGGTAGGTATTTAGAAAAAATATTTCCGCAACTGGGGATAAGGTTTATAGCAATTAATGATAATTATGATAGCTTAACTTCGAACGCTCACTCTGACAGCTTTGTTCTGCCTTTTAAAAATCTAATTAACGATACTTACTGTAAAGATATTTCAGTTAAAATACGTTCTAGTTTAGAAATCAAAAAGAAAAATGGTGACTATGTAGGGAACTTTTGCCCTTACGGATATATGAGAGATACGCTAAATCGACATAAGTTAGTGGTTGATGAAAATTTAAGAGAAACTATACAAATGATTTTTTCTCTGTTTAAGGATGGGATGAGTGTTGGGAAAATAGCTACTAGGCTTAATCAAATGGCTGTATTAACTCCAATGGAATATAAGCTATCACAAGGGGTTAAATTTGAAACAGTATTTAAAACTACAGGCTGTTCAAAATGGGAATATACCACAGTTAAAAGAATACTTTGCAACACTATATATCTAGGAACTTTAACACAAGGGAAAAGAGGAACTCCAAATTATAAAGTTAAAAGCATACAGAACAAAGATGAGAGTGAATGGATAGTTGTAGAAAATTCACATGAGGCTCTAGTAAGCTTAGAGGACTTCCTTTCAATTCAAGAAATGTTAAAACGTGATATGCGATCTAAAGAGGATAACAGTGAAAATACATTATCAGGATTTGTTTTCTGTGCAGATTGTGGGTGTGCAATGACTAGAAAAGTTGTACCAACAAAATATAAAAAATACTACTATTATGTATGCTCAAAAAATAAACGCGATAAAACCTGCACAGCACATAGAATTAGCATTTCAGAAGTAGAAGAAAAAGTATTTACTGCTATTCACGACCAAGTTGAACTGGTAGCAAATCTAGAGAAAGCACTTGAAATTATTGAAAACCTACCATATAAAGAAAAACGTGAATTTTGTCATAAAAATCAGATAGAAATCTTAGAAGCTGAAGTGGAAAGATATAGAAAGTTAAAATTAAGGCTTTATGAAGATTTAGCAGATGGAATTATTAGCAAAGATGATTATGTGGAGTTCAGAAGCACTTACACTAATATTATTGAAGATAAAGAACGAGCGGTAAAAAGACTAGAAAAAGAACTGAGTCAATCTATTGGGATCGGGACAACTACAAAGAAGTGGGTAACACTTTTTAAAGAATATGAAAATATAGAGCTCTTAAACCGAAGGGTATTAATGTCTCTTGTTGATAAAGTTAAAATTTATGAGAATCATGCAATGGAAATTGTATTTAAATATTCTGATGAATATGCCAGAACACTTGAATATATAGATGAAGTGAATTGTCAAAGGAGGTAACAGAATGGGAAGAAAAAGTAGAAGAATAGAAAGTAAAACAGAAAAAGTAACTGTATCAAATCATGAAAGAATACCTACTGCAATTTATGCACGACTTTCGATTGAAAATGGTGGTAAATCAGAGGACAAAGATGTGATAAAAAATCAAATTGAAATTTGCAAAGAGTATGTTGAAAAAAATCCACAATTTAACTTGGTCGAAACTTATATAGAAAATGGTAAAACGGGGACGACTTTTGATAGACCTGAGTTTAATAGGCTTATGGAGGAAATAAGGCAAGGCAAAATTAAATGTTTAATTGTCCGTGACCTATCGCGTTTTGGAAGAGATTACATTGAAACAGGAACATATTTGGAGAGAATATTCCCAAACATAGGTCTTAGGTTTATATCGATAAAAGAAAGATATGATAGCTTCACAATTGATACTACTAATGAAGCTCTAATGATACCCCTTCAGAACATGATAAATTCATTATATAGCAAAGATATTTCAAGAAGAGTATCTTCTGCTATTAAGGTGAGAATGGAAGATGGAAGTTTTAGGACAGGTAGCATTCCGTTTGGATATATGTGGAACGAAAACAAGGAAGTAGTTGTTGATAAAGAAGTTGCTCATTATGTCAAAATGATGTTCCAGTGGAAAATTGAGGGTATTTCTGTTAGGGAGATTGTAACTAGGTTAAATGGTATGAATGTTCCCACTGCGGACTTTCGTAAATATGAAACTGGAGTAAAAAGCGGAAACGGTAGAAGAAAAGTTAATTGGAGTGCTGGCACACTTTATAGAATTTGGAAAAATCCATTTTATATGGGGGATAAGGTACTAGGAAAAACAGAGAGAGCTTTATATAAGGGAATTAAAAGTCCAATAGCTAAAGATAAAGAAAAGCAGATTTACTATAAAGATACACATGAAGCATTAATTTCACGTGAAGATTTTGAGAAAGTAAGAGTAATAATGGAATTTGCATCAGCAGAACGCCAAAGAAAAATGACTGAATCAGATGAAACTAGAGCGAAATTTATAAATTTGTTTGAAGGGAAAATATTTTGTGCTGATTGCAGCAGTAAAATGTATTTTAGAAAGCATAAAAGAAATTATAGTAGATGCAAAGAAGATAAAGGGGTTTGGTATGCTGTTTATGTTTGTAGCCATAATGCAAGGCGCTTATCGCCAATATGTACACCGCATAACTTGCAATTAAATCAACTTGAAGAAAAAGTATTAACGGCAATAAAGCTACAAGTTAAGGTTGCCTTAAATTATGAAAAACTGCTTATTAGTCTTCAAGAGAGTGCAGGGGAGAAGAGTCTTAGAGACCATCAAAATGCAGTGATAAAAGGATTAGATTTGAAACTGAATGGAATGCAAAAAAGGAGAGAAAGACTTTATGAGGATTTTGTTGAAGGGATTTTATCAGAAGAAGAATATACCTATATAAAAACTAGTTTTGATGATAGTTTTGAGAAACTAAATTTACAACTTGAAGATGCAGTTTTGCGAAGAAGAAAATTCAATGAAGCGATGTCTAGCGAAAATAAATGGATACAGCTTATGAAATCAGTGAGTAAAGCAAAAAAACTAACACAGGCTTTGGTAGATGAGTGTGTTGAAAAGGTTGAAGTTCATGAAGGAGGAAATATAGAACTTACAATGAAATATTCGGATATTTATTCGCTTACTGTGTCATGTGTAAAAGAAATAAAAAAGAAGGAGAAAACCTTATGAGTATAGCATTATATATTAGATTATCGCAAGCAGATGAAGATTATAATTTGGGGAAAAACGAAAGTGAAAGTATATCAAATCAAAGAATGAGTTTACATGAATATTTAGATGGAATTTTGGGCCTTTCTGATATTGATAGGTTAGAATTTTGTGATGATGGGTTTACAGGAACAAATGAGAACAGACCTTCATTTATTGAGATGATGGATATGGTACAAAAAGGAGAGGTAAAAGCTATTATCGTTCGTGATTTTTCTCGTTTCTTTAGAGACTATATTGAAGCGGGGAATTATCTGGAATGTGTTTTTCCGTTTCTTGGTGTTCGCTTTATTTCTATTAATGATAATTATGATAGTGATGACTATAAAGGGACTACAGGTGGCTTGGAAATGGCTATGCGTAATATTATATACGCGAGCTATAGTAAAGACTTATCTGTTAAGGTTTCAGAAGCTAAAGTTCATATGATGAAGCAAGGTAAATTTATTGGAGCTTATGCTCCTTACGGATATAAAAAGCATGAATCTATAAAGTATAAACTAGCTATTGATGAAGAAGCAGCAGCTGTAATAAAGCACATTTTCAAGAAGTTTCTAGAGGGGAAAAGTAAAGGGGAGATTGTACTAGAATTAAATAAAAAAGGCGTGCTTACTAAGTCACAATATTTTAAAAGAAATAATCCTGACTCGAAGAAGTTTAATAATGTTTCGGATAAGTCGAAATGGACAATTTGTGCAGTTACTCAAATTTTATCTAATCAAATAGTAACAGGAGCAGTGGTTAGTCGTAAGAGAAAAATAATAGAAATCGGAAAAAGAAAGACTGCTGCTGTTGAGCCAATTATTGTTGAAGATATGCATGATGCTATAGTTAGTAAAGAAGATTATATAAAGGCGCAAGAAATACTGGGGAAGGGGAAGAAACACAAACAACATCAGATTCACGATTACCCTTTGAAGTCTCTTTTAAAATGCGGATATTGCCAGAGGAATATGATAAGCACTAAGTATAAAGCGAAAAATAAGGCGTATAGATGTCCTAATTATGTACGTTATGATAAGACAACTTGCATCGGTGCTAAAGCTAGCGAACTTGAAATAGAAAGAAATATTTATAATGCAATAAATTTATTTGTTTTAAATTTGCAACGTGAAATCAAAAAACAGAATATGAGTTCTAATACCATGGTTACTAAACTTAGTGAATTGCAAATGCAGATTGAAGGAGTAAAAAAACTTAAAGCTAGGCAGTATAAACAGTATGTTGAAGGAGAGCTTTCAAAAGAAAAATTTATTGACTTGAAATCTAAAGGTGATATTAAAATAGAAAAACTGGAAAATGAAATTGAAGAGGCGAGAAGCAAGAAGCAACAAGGTTTGATAAATGAAGAAGCTACTAAGCTGATAGATGTATTTTTAAATAGCGAAAATTTAACCAATGAAATGGTAAAGATGTTTATAGAAACAATCTATGTTTATGATGAAAATAGAATAGAGATAATTTGGAAGTT
>CAYJHC010000075.1:0-9601 GCA_964370075.1 uncultured Oscillospiraceae bacterium
TTCTCCATAATCAACAGCTGTATTTCTATAAACCTTCATCCCTGTTCCTGCTGGAATTAGTTTACCTATGATTACGTTCTCCTTAAGGCCTACTAAATTATCTTTCTTCCCTTTAATAGCCGCATCAGTTAGTACCTTTGTAGTTTCTTGGAAAGATGCCGCTGACAAGAATGATGTTGTCGCTAATGACGCCTTAGTAATTCCAAGTAATACTCTATTTGTCTCAGGCTCCATACCATCTGGTTTTAGGTTATTAATAGCTTCTTCTATCTCAAACCTATCATATAAAGCTCCTGGCAATAATGTAGTATCCCCTGCATTTTCAATCTTAAATTTGCTAAGCATTTGGCTAACAATAACCTCAATATGCTTATCATTAATATCTACACCCTGTAGCTTATATACTCTTTGTACTTCTCTCAATAAGTATTGGTAAACACCACTTACTCCATTTAGCCTTAGTTTGTCATGAGGGTTCAAAGGTCCTTTTGTAATATTATCACCAGCCGATACCTTCTGACCTTCTGAAACGGACATACTAGCTCCAAATGGAACAGTATAAATCTTTTCGGTCTCACCTAGTACAACAATTTCTGTTCTACTGTTTTCAACCGATCTTATTTGAGTAACAACCCCATCTTCTTCACAGATTTCAGCAATACCCTTAGGTTTTCTTGCTTCGAAAAGCTCAACTACCCTTGGCAAACCTTGTGTAATGTCATCTCCTGCAATACCTCCAGTGTGGAAAGTTCTCATTGTAAGCTGAGTTCCCGGCTCTCCAATTGATTGTGCCGCTGTTATTCCAACTGCTTCTCCAATATTAACTCTCTTTCCTGTAGCAAGGTTTCTTCCGTAACACATTGCACACACTCCATCTCTACTTTCACAAGTCAGAGCAGATCTAATTGTTACTTCCTCTATACTATTTTCTTCTGTTCCTGCATTCTCAATTCTAGAAGCAATCTCTTCAGTAATTTCAGTGTTTGCTTCACAAATAATCTCTCCTGTTACAGGGTCACTAATATCATATAATGATAGTCTTCCTAATATTCTTTCTTTTAATGTCTCAATTACTTCTTTACCATCAGTAAATGCCTTTACAAGAACACCTTTTGTTGACCCACAGTCTTCACTTCTAATTATTACATTATGTGATACATCTACTAGCCTTCTAGTTAAGTATCCTGAGTCAGCTGTTCTTAATGCTGTATCTGCAAGACCTTTTCTAGCTCCATTTGTAGATATAAAGTACTCTAATACAGATAGTCCTTCTCTAAAGTTAGCTTTGATTGGAATTTCAATAGTCTTACCAGCTGCATTGGCCATAAGTCCTCTCATACCACCAATTTGCTTTATTTGGTCCTTACTACCCCTTGCTCCAGAGTCTGCCATGATAAACAGGTTATTTGTGCTTCCTAATGTTTCAATAAGTGCATCTGAAACGCTCTCGGTAGTCTTTTCCCAAACTTCTTTAACTCTGTCATATCGCTCTTCGTTTGAGATAAGTCCTTCTTTATAATAATTATCATATACATCTACACTTTGGTCTGCTTTTGCAAGCAACTCTTCTTTTTCATCAGGAATTACCATGTCTGAGATACCAATTGTAATAGCACCTAAAGTAGAGTAGTGGAATCCTGTATCTTTAATATAATCCAGCATAATAGCTGTTCTCGAGTTACCGTGTCTTGTGTAACACTTTTGTATTATTTGTCCTAATTTCTTCTTATTACAAACAAAATCCACCTCTAGAGAATATGGATCTGCCTCTCTATCCTCAACAAATCCTAAATCTTGCGGGATTTCTTGGTTAAATATAAATCTTCCAACTGTAGACTCTACAAGTTTGCCTCTCGCATCATCTTTATCTTTGTAACATCTAACTTTAACTTTTGAGTGAAGAGTAACCACTCCCTCTTTATATGCCATAAGCATTTCTTCAAAGTCAGAGAAGGCTCTTATCACCTCTTCTTTTTCTTCACCCAAGTATGTTAAGTAATATGATCCAAGAATCATATCTTGAGTTGGCGTTGTAATTGGAGATCCATCTTTTGGAGCCAAAATATTATTTGTTGACAACATCAAGAATCTAGCCTCTGCTTGAGCTTCCATTGAAAGTGGTACATGTACCGCCATTTGGTCTCCGTCAAAGTCAGCATTAAAAGCTGTACAAACTAGAGGGTGAAGCTTTATTGCCTTACCTTCTACTAATATTGGTTCAAACGCTTGGATTCCCAATCTGTGAAGAGTAGGGGCACGGTTCAACATTACTGGATGTTCTTGAATTATTTCATCCAAAATATCCCAAACCTTAGGGTCAGCCATATTAATTAATTTTCTTGCATTTTTAATATTATATGCAATTCCATCTTCTACAAGTCTCTTCATAATGAAAGGAGTGAAAAGCTCAAGAGCCATGTCCTTTGGTAATCCGCACTGATAGAATTTAAGTTCAGGGCCTACAACGATTACCGATCTACCCGAGTAGTCAGCACGTTTTCCTAGTAGGTTTTGTCTAAATCTTCCCTGCTTACCTTTAAGCATATCCGAAAGAGATTTTAAAGGTCTTGCTCCAGGTCCTGTTACAGGCCTACCTCTTCTACCATTGTCGATTAACGAGTCAACAGCTTCCTGTAGCATTCTCTTTTCATTTCTTACTATAATATCAGGAGCCTTAAGTTCCAAAAGTCTCTTAAGTCTGTTGTTTCTATTTATTACTCTTCTATATAAATCATTTAAGTCCGATGTAGCAAATCTACCACCATCTAACTGTACCATAGGTCTAAGATCCGGTGGAATAACAGGGATAATATCCATAATCATCCATTCAGGTTTATTTCCTGACTGTCTAAGAGCTTCAATTACCTCTAGTCTTCTAATAAGTTTAATTCTTTTCTGGCTCTTAGCTGTTTCTAGTTCAACTCTTAGATCCACTGCTAATTGTTCAACATCAATAATAGATAGTAAAGTTTTTACTGCCTCTGCTCCAGTACCTGCAGCAAAAGCATCACCATACTGCTCTTTAAGCTCTCTGTATTGTTGCTCTCCTATAATTTCTTTGAATTGTAATCCAGTATCTCCTGGTTCAATTACAATGTAGGCAGCAAAGTAAAGAATTTTTTCTAAGTTTTTTGGTGTAATGTCAAGGATTAATCCCATCCTTGATGGAATTCCTTTAAAATACCAAATATGAGAAACAGGTGTTGCTAGCTCAATATGTCCAAGTCTTTCTCTTCTAACTTTTGAACTAGTAATCTCAACTCCACACTTATCACACACCATACCTTTGTGCCTGTTCTTTTTGTACTTTCCACAGTGGCAGGCCCAGTCTCTCTGTGGACCAAATATCTTCTCACAAAATAGACCTTCTGGCTCCGGTTTTAGCGATCTATAGTTAATAGTCTCAGGTTTTGTAACCTCTCCTTTTGACCAGCTAAGTATTTTTTCTGAAGACGCTATTCCTATTTTCAAGGACTCAAAATTAACTAAATCATTATTATTCTCGTACATCATCTTCCTCCTCAAATCCTAAGTCTTCAAAATTTTCCTCTTCTACTTCTTCTGTTTGAAATCCTTTATCTTCCATAAACTTATCTTCATGTTTATAGTCCTTTAGGAGTTCTTCATCAGAGAAAGGAGCAGCATTAAATTCTGATGAATCTTTGATGATTACTTCTTCTTCATTTTCTGATAGAACCTTCACATCTAATCCTAAACTTTGCATCTCTTTAATAAGTACTTTGAATGATTCAGGAATTCCTGGTTCTTCAATGTTTTCACCTTTAACTATGGATGCATAAGTTTTAACACGTCCAATTACATCGTCGGATTTAACAGTAAGTATCTCCTGCAAGGTATATGCTGCACCATAAGCTTCAAGAGCCCATACCTCCATCTCTCCAAAACGTTGTCCTCCAAACTGTGCCTTACCTCCTAGCGGTTGTTGCGTTACTAAAGAGTAAGGTCCAATGCTTCTAGCATGTATCTTATCGTCTACCAAGTGGTGAAGTTTAAGCATATACATATATCCAACAGTTACTGGGTTATCTAATGGTTGTCCAGTTCTGCCGTCTCTTAATACTAGTTTTCCACTTTCATCATGGCCACATTCTCTAAGAAGCTCTCTAATATCTTTCTCATTTGCTCCATCAAATACTGGTGTCGCAATATGCCAACCCTTGTCTTTAGCAGCCAATCCAAGATGCACTTCTAGTACCTGACCGATGTTCATACGAGAAGGTACCCCAAGTGGATTAAGCATTACCTGTAATGGTCTTCCGTCCTCTGTAAATGGCATATCTTCTTCAGGAAGAATAGTTGAAATAACACCCTTATTTCCGTGTCTTCCAGCCATCTTGTCTCCAACACTAATTTTTCTTTTAGTTGCAATATAACATCTTACAACTTTATTTACACCTGGAGGAAGCTCTCCTTCATCTGATAAAGTTTTTACTGAAACTACTACTCCTGTTTCTCCATGCGGAATTCTAAGTGATGTATCTCTAACTTCTTTTGCTTTTTCTCCAAATATAGCTCTTAATAATCTTTCTTCTGGGCTCAGGTCACTTTCTCCCTTTGGAGTTACCTTACCAACTAATATATCTTTAGCCTTTACTTCAGATCCAGGAACGATTATCCCCTCTTCATCTAGGTTCTTTAATAATTCTTCACCTACGTTCGGAATATCTCTAGTGATTTCTTCTGCACCTAGCTTAGTTTCTCTTGCTTCTATTTCATATTTTTCTATATGAATAGATGTTAAAACATCATCCATAATTAGTCTTTCATTAAGGATGATAGCATCCTCATAGTTATAACCTTCCCAAGTCATAAATCCAACAAGAAGATTCTTTCCAAGAGCTATTTCTCCAGTATCTGTAGAAGGGCCATCAGCTAGCACCTCTCCTTTTTCTACTTTTTCCCCTTCAAACACTATTGGTCTTTGGTTAATGCAAGTTCCTTGGTTTGATCTTTTGAATTTTAGTAATTTATAGGTATCTACAGTTCCATCTTCTGCTCTAACTTTAATAAGGTCAGCATCAACATACTCAATTACTCCTGCATTCTTTGCAATTTGAACTACACCAGAGTCTTTTGCAGCCTTACCTTCCATCCCAGTTCCTATCATTGGAGCTTCTGTAACTAATAATGGTACTGCCTGCCTCTGCATGTTTGCTCCCATTAGAGCTCTGTTTGCGTCGTCATTCTCTAAGAAAGGTATCATAGCAGTCGCTACTGATACTACTTGTTTTGGAGATACGTCCATGTAATCAATCTTTGATCTTTCAACAAGGTCAATTTCTCCACCTACTCCTCTAGAGGCTACTTTAAGGTTCGCAAATAAACCTGTTGAATCTAAAGGTTCATTAGCTTGAGCTATTATCATTCTTTCTTCTTCATCAGCTGAAAGGTATTTTATCTCTTCTGTTACCACACCATCTTTAACTACTCTATATGGCGTTTCAATAAATCCATAGTCGTTAACTATTCCATAAGTAGTAAGAGATCCAATAAGTCCAATGTTTGGTCCCTCAGGTGTTTCTATAGGACACATTCTTCCATAATGCGAATGATGTACGTCTCTAACCTCAAAACTAGCCCTTTCTCTTGAAAGTCCACCAGGGCCAAGGGCAGATAATTTTCTCTTATGTGTTAGCTCTGATAGTGGGTTTGTCTGGTCCATAAACTGTGAAAGTTGAGAGCTTCCGAAAAAGTCTCTAATTGCAACAGTTACTGGCTTAATATTTATCAATCCCTGTGGAGTTATTTCAGCAATATCTTGAGTAGCCATTCTATCTTTTACTGCTCTTTCAATCTTTGTTAAGGCTGCTCTAAACTGATGCTGAAGAAGTTCCCCAACAGTCTTAAGCCTTCTATTCCCCAGGTGGTCTATGTCATCAATCTTGCCAACTTTATAATCAAGATTAAGCAGATAGCTTACTGATGCAATTACATCATCTATGATTAAGTGCTTAGGATAAAGATCATTCCTTTTATCATAAATAACTTGAATCAAATCAGCCTCTTCTGTGTTTTCTAAAATATCTTTAAGAACTGGATAATATACCTTATCTGTAATCTTAGCTGCTCTTGGGTCTTCTTCATCTATACTCACATAAGCTGCTAAGTCTACAAAGTGGTTACCTATTACTTTTGTAGTAACTGCATTACCTCTGTTATCAAAAGCATTTATTAATACAGTTTTAACACCTGCATTTTCAATTTCCTTAGCAAGAAGCATTGTAACTTCTCCATTTTTTTCTAGTAGAATTTCTCCAGTATTAGGATCAACTATGTCTTCAGCAACTGTAATAGTATCAACTCCATTGTACAGTCTCTCTGACAGGCAAAGTTTTTTGTTGTACTTATATCTGCCAACTTTCGAAACATCGTATCTCTTAGAATCAAATAAAAGAGAATTAATCAAATTCCAAGCATTGATTGTTGTAATATTGTCAGCCTCATCTGGTCTTAATTTTTTGTAGATTTCTTTTAAAGCGTCTTCCGAAGTAGTCGCATGATCCTTTTCTAGTGTCGCCACCAATTTAGGTTCCTCACCAAAGATGTCAATTAAATCCTTATTTGTTTCTAAAGACATTTCCAAGTTGCTTCCAAATCTAATTTGCTCGCTCTCTAAGTACTGACCCATAGCTCTTACTAAAGTACTAATAGGTTGCTTTCTGTTTCTATCAACTTTTACATAAAGCACATCATTTGTAGTTTCGTACTCAAGCCATGCACCTTTATTAGGAATTAATTGACCCTTAAATAGTGTCTTCCCTGTCTTAGTATCCATCTCACTTGAATAATATGGGCCTGGCGCTCTAACTAACTGAGTAACTACTCCACGCTCAGCACCATTGTATATGAAGGTTCCTGTTTCAGTCATCAAAGGGAAATTTCCCATGAAAACTTCTTGCTCTTTTATTTCTCCTGTTTCCTCATTAATTAGTCTTACACTAACTTTAAGAGGAGTTGCATAGGTTGCATCTCTTTCTTTACAAATTTCTTGAGTATATTTAGGTGTCTCTCCCAATGAGCAATCAACAAATTCTAGTATAAGGTTTCCACTTTCTGCTTCTCTTCCTTCCTTGTCTTGTTTCCCCATACTCTGGATTGGAGAAAAGTCCTCAAAAACTTCTCTTAACCCTTCTCTAATAAACCAGTCGTATGATTTAGTTTGAATCTGAATTAGGTTGGGCATCTCCCCAATTTCTCCTATTTTAGAAAATGTTTGACGCTCTCTTTTTCCCAATTTTATAGCCTTAGGCATAGTCACTCTCCTTAAACTTTTTATTAACATTGCATTAAGTTATAACGTAAAATTCGCATCTATTTTTATAAAAAGATACATTGATTCACACTATAAGTCAATTTATAATAATATCACACCTCTGACAACTAATCAATACTTTTTTTTGTATTTCCTCTTATTTTTTTACGTATTTATAATGTTTTAATTGTTCTATTACACACCAGTGTATTTTCGGTTGTCATAATGATTTGATGAAAATAATTTTTCTTTTATTTACATATTTAATATGGTATAATTTGTTAAATGTTGTTAACAAGAATTAGGAGGTATATCTAATGTTAGATTTTATAAAAAAAATAGTTCCAGAAAAAAACAAAACAAAAACTAGTAAAATCCCATCCTCATACCTTTCTTCAATGGCAGACCATCTTTCTCAAACCAATGTAATCGAAGCAGAGCTATATACTAAGTATAATGTAAAACGTGGCCTTAGAAACGCAAACGGTACAGGTGTTGTAGTTGGCTTAACACGCATTGGAGAAGTAGTTGGTTACGATACTGATGAAAACAAAAACAAAGTTCCAGTTCCAGGCGAGCTTTATTATAGAGGATATGAAATACAAGAATTAATAACAAATTATCAAAAAGAAGACAGATTCGGCTTTGAAGAAATATCTTTTCTACTCCTTTTCGGAGAGCTTCCTACAAAAGATGAGCTTTCTGAATTCAATAGACTGATTTCAGAAAAGAAACTTCTTCCTAAAGACTTTGCAAGAGATATGATACTTACAAATCCATCAAGCAACATTATGAATAAATTGGCGAGAACAATTCTAGGCCTATATTCATATGACGAAAATCCTGACGATACGTCTATTACTAACATTTTGAAGCAATCAATAAGCTTAATCGGTTGTTTCCCTGCATTAGTTGCATATGCTTATCAAGCTAAAATTTCTGCATTTGAGGATAAATCTTTAGTACTTCATCTGCCAAAAACTGAACTTAGCACAGCTGAAAACTTGTTGAGAATGACAAGACATGATGGAGAGTATACAGATTTCGAAGCAAAAATACTTGACATCTGTCTAATTCTTCATGCTGAACATGGTGGCGGTAATAATTCTTCTTTTGCAACTCATCTAGTTTCTTCTTCAGGAACAGACACTTATGCAGTAATTTCCTCTGCAATTTGTTCCCTAAAAGGACCTTTACATGGTGGTGCAAATATTACAGTTCTTGGTATGCTAGCAGATCTACGTAAAAATGTTGATGATATAACTGATAAAGAAAAGATTGATGCTTATCTGTTAAAGCTGCTTAATAAGCAGGCCTTTGACAAAAAGGGACTTATCTATGGTATGGGTCATGCGATATATACCATATCTGATCCGAGAGCAGTAATATTAAAAGAAATGGCAAGAGACCTTGCAAAACAAAAAGGTATTCTTGATGAATTTAATCTATGTGCATACATAGAAGAACGTGCACCAATTTTATACGAACAAGTTACAGGAACTAAAAAAGCCATGTGTGCAAATGTTGATCTATATTCCGGCTTTGTTTACAGAGCATTAAACATTCCTGATGATATAGCAACTCCTCTTTTTGCTACAGCGAGGCTTTCAGGGTGGCTTGCACATAGACTTGAGGAAATGATTGCAGGAAAGAAATTAATGAGACCAGGATATGTTTGCGTACAAGAGCACAAAGAATATATCCCATATCTTAAAAGAAAGGCTTTAGGAACCACAAGAAGTTTAAAACTTGCCCAAAAGGAAGCTAAAAGAAGATCTACTATGGAGATTAAAGGATTAGCTGCTGCCGTAGCTAAGGCTGAGTCAGAAAAGAACTCAAAAAGCTAATACTTGAATAACAATCAAAAGGACTTTAATGCATCCTTATCCAACCAATTAGAGTTGCCCTAGCATCATATAAATCCATATACAAAAATAGAAGGTTTCGCTTTGGTAAACCTTCTATTTTTTATTTATTAAATCGATTTATCACTGCTTTGAAGTCTACTAGTTACTACCTGTTAAGACTTTTTTACCCACCTGCCATTACTTTCAGAATCTTTATGACATCACCTTCTTGAATAATATAGGTAGAATACTGAGCCTTTAATAACTGTTCTCCATTTATCCAAACAGCCGGCCTTCTATTCTTTCGTTCTTTTAACAGCTCTTCAACAGTGGTTTTTTCATAGATTTCTTCAATTTTATTATTAATAGTAACCTTCATTCTAAATCCAATCTAATCCTAATTTTCCTATTATCTCTTTTGTTGGTAAGCCAGTTTCTACATCCCAATTTGCATATTCATAATAAGCATCAAGTGCTGATT
>CAYJHC010000076.1:0-9403 GCA_964370075.1 uncultured Oscillospiraceae bacterium
CAAGCTGGTACACTGCTTAGTTTTGATTTAACCGACGAGCCAGTAACCACAATCTGTCCATCAATAGGTATTATTTCTTCCCATGAAATTCCTTTTATTTGTTGAAATAATTCTTCAAACTCCAAGGCTTTAAATTCACCCAATTTCAAAAGGACTCTATCAGCACATCTTAACCAAAGGTTGCTTTTTACAATTGCTCTCTCATCACCTTCAAAAGTAACTTTACCATCTTCTGTTTTAACCACCTTATATCCTAAGTCTTCAACTTCTCGCCTTACCACTGCCTCAAGTCCAAATGTTGCAGTTGCTATCAAATTATTTCTCATTTTTTCCCCTTTTATGTTATAATTACTAGTGCATTATGTCCCAAAACACTACGATTATATTAAAATAAATTTATTGACATATTCTTGTAATAGTGTTTCCACTTATATCACTTGGGACCCTTTGTTAAGTTCTAACTTAACTTATAAATCTATTATACCAAAAAGAAAGGCGGATTAATATATGATATGCTTTAGAAATGACTATAGTATCGGTTGTCACCCTAGAATGTTGCAAGCCTTAACCGAAAGCAACATGGTTCACTGTGATGGCTATGGAGAAGATCAGTTCTGCCATAACGCCTCAGAGTTAATAAAGAAAACCATTGGCAATAATAAAGTAGATGTTCATTTCATTCCAATTGGTACACAATGCAATGTAATTGGTCTCTCTTCTTTTATAAGACCATTTCATGCAATCATTTCACCAAGCACTTCCCACGTCCAAGTTCATGAAACCGGAGCAATTGAAGCTTCTGGCCATAAAATATATTTAACCGAATCTAATGATGGCAAGCTATATCCAGACGATATTATTAAGATAATGGAAAAACACGAAGATGAACACATGGCTATGCCAAAACTAGTTTCAATTGCTTTTCCAACTGAAATAGGAACTATTTATTCTAAGGAAGAAATAAAAAACATTCGTAAAGTTTGTGATAAATACAACCTTCTCTTTTATATTGATGGAGCAAGAATGGCTCAAGGCCTAGCCTCTAGCAAAAATGATTTAGACCTAAACTTTATTAGTGAGCATGTCGATGCTTTCTATATAGGCGGTACAAAAAATGGAGCGATGATGGGGGAAGCCTTTGTAATTTGCAACCCTGCTTTAACTGAAGACTTTAGATATTTAATAAAAATGCGAGGGGCTTTACTTGCAAAGGGGAGGCTTATGGGAGTTCAGTTTGAAGAATTCTTTAAAGATGGCTTATACTTTGAATTAGGAAAGCAAGCTACTGAAATGGGAGAACTATTAACCAAAGAACTTAAAGATTTGAATCTAGAGTTTTTAGTCGACTCCCCCACCAACCAAGTGTTCCCTATATTGCCTTTACCTGTAATTGAAGAATTAGAAAAAGACTTTTTCTTCTATAGGTGGTCTAAGGAGGGAGATGATAAATGGTCTGTCAGATTCGTAACCTCTTGGGCAACTAAGAAAGATGAAGTTCTTGCCCTAGTGTCTGCATTAAAAAAACTAATGACCTAATGTAAAGTAGCAGATAGTGTAAAGAGTTCACGCATTTCAATAACATATCAGCGATTATATACAAGTAAAATTAACATTGTATTAATACTAAGAAAGGTAAAAAACTATGACTTTTACTCCAAATAAATACATTCAACCAGATTTTTCTCAGCAAAAGTTTATTGATTCCCCGAATGCTAAACTGGTAACATCTCTTTGTGATAAGGCGGCTCCAGAAAATTTTCACGGGACCTCCATTTATCCTGAATACTTTAAAATTGGAGGGGAATGGATATTTGCGGAAGAGTCTCGAATGGACTGTGTCCCTGTCATAAGAAATGGAAAGCTTAAAATAGTTGAGCTTAGAAATATCCTTGCTGGTGATCAGTGCATTGTTGGAAGAACAGAGAATGCTGAAGAGGGTATATATGTTCATTCTGATTGTTTTGAAAAAGAAGAAGCAGATAAAGACAGTGCATTTTCTTTTAGGCAAAGTAGAAGCCGGGAAACTGCCTTTTCCTATGACTATGATCAATTATGCAAGCTGCTACAACACGAAAAAGAAAATGGCGGTTATGTTGTATGGATATTAGGGCCAGCATGTTCATTTGATGGGAAAGCAAGAGAAGGCCTATCTAGAATATTTGAGAATGGCTACTGCAATGCTGTATTAGCTGGAAATGCTTTAGCTACTCATGATTTAGAAGCCTCCTTATTAGGAACTGCTTTAGGCCAAGATATACACACTCAAAGGCCTCACTTTAACGGGCACTATAATCACTTGGATACAATTAACAAGATTAACACATATGGTTCTATACCAAAATTTATTGAAGGCGAAAACATTAACGACGGAGTAATGTTCACCTGCGTCAAAAATAATATACCATTTATATTAAATGGTTCAATTAGAGACGATGGCCCTTTGCCTGAGGTTTATGAGCATACTTATATAGGTCAAGATGCTATTCGTTCTCATATTAAAAAAGCTACTACAGTTATTGGCCTGGCAACTGTACTTCATACTATAGCCGCAGGAAATATGACACCAACATATAGACAACTAGAAGACGGAACAATTAGGCCAATTTTCTTCTATACTGTAGATACTTCGGAGTTTGCCGTAAATAAGTTAGGAGATAGAGGAAGTCTTGCTGCAAAAGGAATAGTTTCAAACGTTCAGGATTTTACATTCAACCTTCTAAGAGGATTATCCTTAGAAAAATAGAACTTTTCCTCAAGGTGTAATACCCATAACACATAATATATAATTACTAAAAAATAGCCCTGAGAACCTTCTACTTGTTCTTAGGGCTTTATTACTTTTCAACTATTAATCATACTTTTGCTTTCCTGCATTTTTATACTTACGAAGAATTTTTTCTGTTCTATTTTCCTCAACTTCTCCAGCCCCAAAGTCTGGTATTTCATCTTCACTAAGACTATTTGCATATCTAATATGCTTCCACAGAGGCTTAGGCAAAAAAAGATAGTAAGTCATAGGATTAATAAATGCAACAAAGGCTATTGCCCAAATGATTACTGCCCACAAATATGATTTTGTGCCTCCCAGTATAGTTCCAATCGTTAGTCCAATTATTATGGTTACTATACCTATAAAAAATGGTAAGAACGAATTCCTTACTAACCCTATCTTCTTTTTCAAAAGATTCGAGTAAAGAACATTTTGCTTCTTTACTCTAACTACACCTTTTCCTCGAATAAACAAATTTGAAATGCTAAGTACAAATTTGTATTTCCCTATAAACCCTGGTTTTATAGGACTCTTGCTTTCATCATAAAGGGCTAGCGCCTGCTGCTCCTGATCCCTCCGAGCAGGTTTAACTTGTTCTTCTCTTTCAGTACTTTCTTCTTTTTTTTCTTTTACTATTTGAATTCTTTCTTCTTCTTTATACTCTTCTTCATCATAATCGTAAAAAACTTCGCTCATAATAAAGATTCCATTACCCAAGAGAATTATTTCTACTTCTTCATACTTAGAGTAATTTAATACAAGCTGTGCTCCTTTTTCTAGTGGAACTCTCTTTCCTTCAATAACAACTATAGCAAAACCACCACTACAGTATAATAGAAACGAGCCATGGGTGTACTCCTTCCCATCTTCAGCCGATTCCTTTGTCTTTGTGTCACCTAAATTCAGTGTGTATTTTTCTTTTAGTTCAAAAATATTTACATCTGCAGTACTTCCTTTTTTTGTAGTAAGAATAAACCCTTTTAAAAACCCAAAGCTCTCCGTTTTTGTTGCACCATCAAATTGGCTTTGGGCATATCTACCTAATCTTTCTGCCCGCTCCTCTCCTACAGATAAAATAATATTCCCATCTAAAACAACTAAATTTCGCAAATGGTTTTCAAAAGTAGAAAACTTTCTACCTTTTAAAGCTCTCTCTCCGTTTTCTTCTGAATCTTCACAGACACTGGACATCCAAATAAATTTTCTAGCTTCAATTACAGCCCCTTCAGGAAATATCCCCAATTGATGAGATTTTCCACCGTTCAAATTTTCTTCATGGTATAATTGATATTCCATAAATCATCTCCATTGTGATTTCTACTACAAAGTATTTCAATTTCTATTTTAAGGTCCTATCCTTGTGACTTAATAATTTTACGTGCCATTTCAACTGCTTTTTCGTCCAAGCCTTGACCCTCTGTATACAAGGTATATGCTACCTCATCATGATACCAGTTGACCACATTTACAAAGTTAGAATTCACCATCAAAGTATATGTAGTTTCTCCTTCCAGCCCACTTTCCTCAACTACAAAGGCATCTTTAACCCCATTTACTTCTTCATATAAATTCTTCGCCTCCACAGAACCTTCTACTAGACAGATATATTTAACATCCTCCTCTTCAAAAGTTATTTCTCCATATTTTTCATTCAAGATAAAATATTTTGGGTCATTAAGATCTGATGGCATAGTTATCACAATATCTAAATCTTCTCCAAGTTTACCAATATTTACAATCTCTACTTTATTGCTTTCTTCCTCCTCTACTTCGGCTTGGCAGCCAGTAAATATAGTCATTCCCAACAATAAAGTAATAAATGTAGTAATTATTATTAACTTTCTAGTAATATTCATTCTAGTAATATTCATTCAAATTCCTTTCTGGTTCAAAATAATATGCAATTATGCTTTCTCAAAATCAGAAGCTCCGTGCTTACATATAGGGCAAATAAAATCATTAGGTAGGTTTTCATCTTCATGAATGTAATTACAGATTTTACATCTCCATCCACCACTGGATTTAGGTGCCGCCTTAGGTTTAATATTTTCATGGTAGTACGCATATGTAAGTGAAGGTTTTTTACTCAATACCTCTCCATCAATCATCTCAATCTTAAATACTGTATGAGAACCAAAGTCTTGGCTACCAATAACTTTAGCTGAAATATATGAATTAGTATGCTGAGTTAAATATATAATCCCATTTTTACTTCTTTTATTATTTTCAAACCCTTCAAATTTATTTACGTCTCTTCCACTTTGAAATCCAAATCTCTTAAACACATCCATTTGACAATCTGTATCTAATATGGAAATATTGACTTCTTTTGTTTCCATAATTTCATCATGGGTATAGTTTGATTTGTTTACTGAAATTACTCCAACTAAAGGGTTATCACAAATCTGCATCAATGTGTTGATTATGCAGCCATTATCCTTTTCTCCTTTTTTTGTTGTAATTACATATAATCCGTAGCTTATGTTAAATATTGCTGTTTTGTCCATTTCACTCTCCTTTTTTAATTTACTATAACCATATAAACTATATACCTCTATAATCCATTGCATATTCGGTTTACTAAAGGTTATTTTAAACAAAGTGTTATTGATTGTCTAAATCACTTATTGAACTTTCAAATTTTTATTACATAACTAGTGATTACTCCTCTTTGATCACTGATTATTAGCTACATTATTTTATTACAAAACCTGTTATATTGTAGCCACTTATGCTAACTTATATTAGCCATTCTCCCAGTAGAGAACCTGCCAATGCTACCGCGGCTTCTGCAGTCTTGTTTTCATCATCTAATAGAGGATTTACCTCTACAAACTCCACGCTTACTAGTTTTCCTGATGTTGCAATGGTTTCTAATGCGTAGTGAGTTTCTCTATACTGCATACCCCCTGGTACTTTTGTTCCAGTTCCTGGTGCACATTCTGGGTCCATAGCATCCATATCAAAGCTAACATGTATTCCATCAGTTCCATCTCCAGCAATAGCAATTGCTCTTTGCATTACTTCTTTAATACCTAAATCATCTATCTCATGCATAGTAAATGTAGCTATTCCTTGTGCCTTCATCATTTCTCTTTCGCCTTTATCTAAGTCTCTTGAGCCTACATAAACTATCTTGCTTTTATCTAAAAACTTTCCTTTACCAATGTCCTGTAAACCACCAACTTCCATTCCAGTTAAGGCTGCAATTGGCATTCCATGTATATTTCCACTTGGTGAAATCTCAGGAGTATTAATATCTCCATGGGCATCAAACCAAATTACTCCTAAATTAGGTACTTTTTGCATAACTCCAAAAATTGTTCCAACTGCGATTGAATGATCTCCTCCAATTACTATTGGAAACTCATTTCTACCCATAGCTTCTTCTACTACATTACATAGTTCTTTATTAACTCTAGAAATTTCATTAAGATTTTTTAAGTTAGAACCTTCCTCAGTTTTTGCCTCTTTTTTGTTAACTTTTATATCGTCTAAATCATTTACTTCAAAACCAATTCCTTCAAGTCTCTCCACCATGCCAGCAATTCTAATTGCCTCAGGGCCCAAATTTGCTCCATCTTTGCTCGCACCTAAATCTAAGGGAACTCCAATTAAAGCTACTTTATTTTGTTTAATCATATCCATCCTCCTAATTTTGTATTTATATTTTCCACTCTTAACATTAGTGAAAAATAACATCCTGAATTATTCTTATTTTTATAATAATATCCATCTAAAATTATATACTTATTGGGAATTTTGTCAAATCTGATACTTTTTCACATTTATTCTTTGAATACTCTTTGTATTCGTTTACTTTTGATTGACTGTATTGAATAAATAATCTATACTTTATGTATCTAATATTTTAACTTAACTAATATTTATATATTGAATTATATATTGAAAGTCTATACTATACTATTGTAGTGAAAACACTTCCGATATCAAGAATCTGTTCAAAGAGCTATCCAATTAGTTCGGAAAAATCTAAACATCAATGAAAGGAATAATGATGAAAATACTAGAATCTTCAGAAAACTATTTAGAAACTATACTTTTATTGCAAAAAAGAAAAGGTAGCGTAAGATCCATTGACATTGCAAAAGAACTGTCTTTTTCAAAAGCAAGTGTTAGTGTAGCTATGAAACAACTAAGAGAAAACGATTACATTGTAATTGAAGATAGCGGAAATATTAATCTGTTGCCTAAAGGGTTAATAATTGCTGAAAAAATGTATGAAAGGCATATTGTTCTAACATCTTTTTTAGAAAAGCTAGGAGTTGAGCCTGATACGGCAAAGGAAGATGCTTGTAAAATTGAGCATATAATTAGTAATGAGACCTTTGATGCATTAAAGGCTCTTACCTCTAGGATTTAGCGCTATACCACTTAGGGAGGCAACTAAATGTAGCATTGAATTTTTAATGGTTAACGTCAAATAGTACTAGTTATTACACTTTAACGGTTACTCGATGTGCTTCTCTTTGAAGATTTTACCCTCTCGAAAGATGGTGAAATATAGTTTATTTTTTTGTAGTATTAGACAAAAAAAATATATATTTTAGGAATTTACAACTTATTTTATCTAAAAAATAGCACTAAGTATTGACAATATTATCCATAGTGCTATACTCTAATATATCAGTGAGTTGTCATACTATTTTACACATTTTAATTGTATAGCGGTAATAATAGCTTGCAAAAGTATACACAGCTTCTTGGATTTCAACTTTAAAATTCACACAGTTTTAACTATATAATAACGTACTAGGCTCCAACCTATACTAAGCTATTGCTTCTTTATTAAATTTGCTTGACTAGTTTTTCAACAATTTTAGAACACTATTTTAAGAATAAGCAATACAAATAATAATAAATATCTTCTGATTCTTATTACTATATTTAAGATTGGACCAATCGTTACTTTTGAATTGTTTATTTTTATTTTTTAGTTTAATTATATAAGGAGGAAAAAACATGGGTAGAAAAATACCTGGGTGGCAAGTGGCTATTGTAATGATTTTTACAATAATCTCATTCATGTATGCTATGGACATGCTTACACTAATTACTGGCGTTGAGGCCTTAGCTAGTGGATATGGAGAGCTACACATCCCACTTATACTTTCAGCAATATTTGCTGGACTTGTAGCAGTACTTAATGGTTACAAATGGACTTACTTAGAGGCCGGTATTATGGCTTCAATTAACAGATCTATGCAGGCAATGCTAATACTAATGGTAGTTGGTATGCTAATTGGATCTTGGATCGCTGCTGGTATTGTACCTGCAATGATTTACTATGGGCTATCAATTTTAAGCCCTGGAATATTCCTATTTGCTGGTTGTATCTTGTGTAGTATAGTTGCTTTAGCGACAGGATCTTCATGGACTACTGCTGGTACAATTGGTATAGCACTTATCGGTATTGGTTCTGGCCTAGGAATTGATCCAGCAATGACAGCTGGTGCAATTGTATCTGGAGCATACTTTGGTGACAAAATGTCTCCGCTATCAGATACTACTAACCTAGCTCCTGCAGTTGCTGGTTCAAATTTATTTGATCACATCAGACACATGCTTTGGACTGTTACACCATCCCTATTAATAGCACTAATTATTTATTTCGTACTAGGAATGGGTGCAGAAGAAGCTAGTTTAACTGCTGTAACTCAAATGCAAACAGAATTAGGTGACTTATTTAATATTAATCTTGCACTACTAATTCCACCACTACTAGTAATCATAATTGTTGCACTTAAGCTGCCAGCTTTACCTGGACTTATTGCAGGTGTATTACTAGGTTGCATATTCGGAAGTATTTTCCAAGGAATCCACTTTAGCGACTGGTTCTCAATAGTTCACTACGGCTTTGCTTTCGCTGAAGATGCATCTGTTTCCGACCAGCTTATTGAACTTTTAAACAGAGGTGGTATGGACTCTATGCTTTGGACAGTTAATCTAATTATCTGTGCTATGGTCTTTGGTGGTATAATGGATGCGTCAGGAATGCTTGGTTCACTTGCAACTGGTTTACTTAAGCTTGCAAGAAACACTGGTTCTCTAGTAACTGTTACAGCTATTAGCTGCGTTGCTGTTAATGTCTTGGCGGCAGACCAATATCTATCTATCATCCTTCCTGGAAGAATGTACAAAGAAGCCTATGAAGATAGAAGATTAGCTCCAGAAAACTTATCTAGAGCTCTAGAAGATACTGGAACAATCACTTCAAACTTAATACCTTGGAACACTTGCGGTGTAACAATGGCGAGTTTCCTAGGAGTTGGGCAGTGGGGTGCTGGAGGTTATGCGCCATATGCATTTTTATGCTGGATTAACCCACTAGTATCTATATTCTATGGATTCACTGGAATTTCTATGAAGAAGATGTCAGAGGAGGAATACCAAGCAATTCTTGTTCAAAGAGCTGCTGAGAAAGCTGCTGAAAAAGCAGATTTAGAAGGATAATCTAAAGTTAGTAAACTTAAAATAAAAAATAAGTGATAGGCGCCAGTATCAACTGGCGCTTTTCATTTTTCCTTTAACCCCCAAAATAGCTTACATCTAATGGTTCTATGTCAAATGTTGGGGTGGAGCTAAAAAACAAACAAATTCTGTAATGGAGAT
>CAYJHC010000077.1:0-9277 GCA_964370075.1 uncultured Oscillospiraceae bacterium
CTAGGTGGAATTGGTACAGTTGTCTATAGAAAAAAGAGAGCAAAATAAAAGGTAAACGCTAATTAAAATGGCGCTATGTCAAATGTTGGGATAGAGAAAATAAAAAACAATTCATAGTAGCTAGGAGTGCATAAATATGTGCTCCTAGCTTTTGAATTTACAATAAGGGTTACTTCTATTTTCATTTTATACAGAGTTGATTATTTGAATTGGAATAATTCGAGTGTTTGCTTACGGCACTGTATATGGATATCTCCGAGCAGGTACCTTATTAACAATTTTGAAAAATAGTAAGGAACAGAAATATTAAGAAAATATCCAATTTCGTTGCCGAAAAGAAGGAAATAAGGTAGAATAAAAGAGATATCTGTTATTTGATGAGATTGGAGATTAAGGATGAAAAAGGAAAAAAAGCAGGAGAATCTTAGTCCAGAAAGCCAAGAAAAACATATTGAAAAAAAACTTGATGCTAAAAAAGAAGGAACCTCAAAATCTAAAAAAGTAAAGATTGTGTACGCAGTAATTAGAATTTTGGTTGTTGCAGTATTAATATATGAAATTATTTCTCAAGACTGGAATAATGTGAGTATTTGTGTGTTGGCATTGATACTTTTCTTTATTCCGTCCATGCTAGAGAAAAGGCTAGAAATTGTTCTTCCCAGCGCACTTGAGATAATAATTATTTTCTTTATATTTGCTGCTCAAATCCTAGGGGAAGTAGCGGAATACTATTTAATATATGATAGGTGGGATGATATTCTACATACTATTAATGGTTTTTTGGCAGCAGCAATTGGATTTGCTATGATTGATATGCTTAACCAAAACTCCAAGATTAAGTTTACGATGACTCCGTTTTTTACAGCGGTATTTGCTTTATGCTTTTCAATGACAGTTGCGGTTTTTTGGGAATTCTTTGAGTATGCTATGGATAGATGGTTTGGAAATGATATGCAAAAAGATACATGGCTTTCTACAATTACCTCTGTAGAACTCAATGAGTCAGGAGCAAATGTTCCTGTAGTTTTAGATATCTCTTCTGTTACCCTTAATGAGGAGATAGGCTTAAATAAATATTTAGACATAGGATTACACGATACAATGCACGACATGTGGGTTAATTTTCTGGGAGCGATAGGTTTTTCGGTTTTAGGATATACATACATTAAGAACCGTGGAAAAGGATTTGCTAGTAAGTTTATACCTCAACTAGCAAAGATGAAGGTGAGTTCAAAAAACAATTCGAGTAAGGGCGAAAAGAAAACTAAAAAGGTGAAGTAATCTAGGTATATGCCAGGGAGGAAAAAATGAGAAAAATATTTGGTGTCTTGACTAATAGGATAACGTTATTTTTAATACCCTTCTTGATACAAGTGGCAATTGTAGTGACGATGATTATTTTGCTAGAAGATTACGTTGTGCACCTGTTTTTTATAATGCAGGCGGTGGTATTTTTGCTAGTTATTTACGTAGTAGGCAATAAAGATAATCCTGCATATAAGATTGGATGGATAATAATACTCTTTGTAGTCCCAATATATGGTGCTATTTTTTACCTCTTCTTTGGCGGGAAAAATGTTCCTAAGGCTATAAGGAAAAAAAATAGAGAAGTAAGAAAAGCTACAAAAGGTCTAATTGAACCGGACTTAGAAGTTTTAGAAAAAATCACTCTAAATGATAGAATGAGTGGAGGGCAGGCTAAGTATTTAGCTTGGGAAAAATTCCCAACATACGACAATACAGAAACCCAATTCTTAGAGTCTGGAGAGAAAAAATGGGAAAGTCTACTTAAGGATTTAAAAGAAGCAAAGCACCATATATTTTTGCAGTATTTTATAATAAGAGATGGTGAATTTTGGGGATCAATTCTAGAAATTTTAGAGGAAAAGGTGAAAGATGGAGTAGATGTAAGAGTTGGATATGATGATTTAGGATGTCTTCCAACCTTGCCGAATAGATACGACAAGGTTCTTAAGGCAAAGGGAATAAAATGTTATGCGTTAAACCCTTTAAGGGCTTATCGAAATCTTACTATGATACAAAACAATAGAGATCACAGAAAAATAGCAATAATAGATGGTCATATTGGATACACGGGTGGAATTAACATAGGAGATGAGTATGTTAATATTACTTCCCCTTATGGCAAGTGGAGAGATTGTGCTGTTAGACTTGAAGGTGAGGCAGTATGGAGTTTGACTGTATGCTTTATGAAAAACTGGCTGCTTTATGAAAAGGACATAGAAGATATTGAAAAATATAGGCCAAAGAACTTTATGAAGGAAAAGAAAATAGCAAAGGGTTTTGTTGCCCCTTATTGGGATTCTCCTTTAGACTATAATAATGTAGGAGAAAATGTATATATCAATATGATTAATTGTTCTACAGAAGACCTTTATGTAGCTACACCATACTTGATTATTCCTAATGAAGTTCTCAAGGCGTTTAAATTAGCTGCAAGAAGAGGGGTAGATGTAAGAATAGTTACACCTAATATACCAGACAAGAAAAGTGTGTTTCTTTTGACTCAATCATACTATAAGCCTCTGCTAGAGGCAGGTGTAAAGCTATATCAGTATACCCCAGGTTTTATTCATTCAAAGACCTTTGTGTCAGACGGCAAATTAGCAGTATGTGGAACCGTGAATTTGGATTTTAGAAGCTTGTATCTTCATTTTGAAAATGCAATTTGGATGTATAAAAGTAGGGCTGTAAAAGAAATTAAAGCTGATTATTTAAAAGGTTTAGAGGAGTGTCAGGAAATAACTTTATCAGAAGTTAACAATTGGTCTTGGGTGAAGAGATTAGTTCAGTCTATATTAAGAATTTTTGCTCCGCTAATGTAAATCTGTAATAACTTTAGAATGTTTATAAAGTTATTACTTTAAAGAAAATATTAGTATAAGAAATTTTAGAAACAGAGGGGAACTTGATTAGTTGCTTACTCATATGGACGTAATTGAACATTGCTTCTAAATATTAAAATTGAAGGAGAACTAAAAATGAGGGGAAAAGCTGGCGGAGAAATAATGCTATTAATAGTGGCGCTAATTTGGGGAACATCTTTCGTAGCACAGAAGACGGGTATGGATACTATAGGGCCATTTACATTTGGATCAATAAGGATGTACATTGGATTTTTAGCTTTGGTACCAGTAATTTTGGTGATGTCTGCTATTGAGAAAAGAAAAAAAGTTTCAGATCCTAAGGGGGAAGTTTCTGTAGAGCAGAAAAAGAAGGAAAGGAAAGACTTGCTAATAGGTGGGTTGGCCTGCGGAGGAGCAATTTATTTCGCTGCAATAATACAGCAAATTGGGTTGCAATATACAACTTCTGGTAAGGCGGGATTTATAACTGCATTATATATTGTAATAGTCCCAGTGCTTGGATTACTCTTTAAAAGAAAAGTTAAATCCATATTATGGATATGTATAGTAGTTGCTGTAATTGGGCTATATTTATTATCCGTAACAGAAGACTTTAGTATAAATAAAGGTGACGTAATAATGCTTGTTTGTGCTTTTGGCTTTGCAATTCATATCTTGACTTGTGACCATTTTACGGCAAAGGCCGATGGTGTCAAACTTTCAGCGCTACAATTTTTAGTTGCGGGAATAATAGGCACGCCATTTATGATATATGAAACATTTACCTGGGAAGGATTAATGGGGGCAGCAGGTTCTTTGCTTTATGTAGGCGTAATGTCTTGTGGAGTAGCTTATACCCTTCAAATGGTCGCCCAAAAGAAAGTTGAACCAACAATGACCAGTTTATTGCTTTCACTAGAATCAGTAATCGCTGTAATTGCAGGTATAATATTGCTAGAAGAATCTGTTAATTCAAGGGAGATTATTGGCTGTGTGCTAATGTTTACGGCTATAATCGTTGCTCAATTACCTTCAAAAGAGGAACGGGAGAATGCAAGATTAAGGAACAAAGAATCTTAATGTTTAAGCTGATAAAATTGTAAAGGAGAATTCAGATAAATATTTAGATTAAGAAAGTTAACCTTTCTTTTATAGATATAAAGGAATAATATTTAAGTGGAAAAGAATAGAAGGAGTAGGTATGAATACAATTACAAAGCAAGACGCGTTAGAATTATTTTTGAAATACAATGATGATCAGTTTCACATCAGACATGCCCTTACTGTGGCGGGGGTTATGAAGTACTTTGCAGAAGAACTTGGGTATGGTGAAGAAAAAGAATTTTGGGAAGTAGCAGGCCTTCTTCATGATTTGGATTTTGGTAAATTTCCGGAAGAGCATTGCAAGAAAGCTCCGGAATTACTTAAAGAGGTAAATGCTAGTGAAACTTTAGTCAGAGCAATTGTATCTCATGGATACGGTAACTGTTCAGAGGTAAAGCCTGAAGAGGAAATGGAAAAAGTTTTATATGCAGCAGATGAACTTACTGGTTTAATTTGGGCGTATTCATTAATGAGACCTTCTGGAACAGTAAAAGATATAGCTGTGAAGTCTGTAAAAAAGAAGTTTAAGGATTTAAAGTTTGCTGCTGGCTGTGATAGAGAAGTTATTAAGTCTGGAGCAGAAATGTTAGGCTGGGAAATGGATAAGTTGATCGAAATGACGATACAAGCAATGGGTAGTTGTGAAGATGAAGTAAATGAGTACTTCCAATAGGAGCTATGATAGATATATGGGAAATTTACAAAAAAAATTAGATTTATTGTGTGAAAGAATATATATGTTTGATTCGGTTGCAGTTGCTTTTTCAGGCGGAGTAGACAGTACTTTGCTGCTAGTAATTGCTAATCACGTCTTGGGAGAAAAAGTTGTGGCTGTTACAGCTGCAGGTCCTAATTTTCCAAAGGACGAGTTAGAATACGCACAAACATTTTGTGAAAAAAGAGGGATAGCACATCTAACAATTAATTTGGACAAAGAGATTATGAGTGCAATAGAAGGCAATGAAGAAGATCGTTGTTATCAGTGTAAAAAGGCAATATTCAGAGAACTAAAAGAAGCTGCAGGAGAGCATATACTTGAAGGAAGTAATGTGGATGACCTTAAGGACTATAGGCCGGGAAGAAAAGCCTTAGAAGAGTTAGGGATTATTTCACCGTTAGAAGAAGCAGGGTTTTCTAAAGATGATATTCGTAGAGCTTTAATTCTCTTAGATGTACCAGGTTCAACAAAGCCTGCAATGGCTTGCCTAGCAACTAGAGTACCTACAGGAGAAAAAATATCTGTTAATAAACTTAAAATGATAGAAAGAAGCGAGAAAATCCTAAAAGAATTAGGATTTTCTCATTTAAGAGTAAGACATCATGGAGAATTGGCAAGAATAGAATTAGGGGAAGAAGAAATAGAAAAGATGTTAGACAAAGACTTGCTTCTTGAAATTGACCAGAAACTTAAAGAAGTTGGCTTTAAGTATGTGTCTTTGGACTTGGCTGGTTATAAAATGGGAAATATGAATACAACCAAGAAGTTATAATAGAATATGTAAAAGAATTTTTTGCAATTAGGGTTATAATTAGTAAATACTTATAAAATAACGTCTTAGACAGACAAAGCGGGGCTTTATATAAATGAATTAGGTAAAACTTGTTGCTGGTGACTTGCAAAAATTACGAGTATAAAATTAGTAAATTTGACAAATAAATTAATAATTTGAATGATGTAAAAGGAGAAAAATGAGCAGTTATAAAAGACTTCAAAATGGTAGTGACATTAGAGGCATAGCATTAACGGGAATAGAAGGAGAAGAGCCAAATCTTAGAAAAAGTGACGCAATAAAAATAGGGAAAGGTTTTTTGTTATGGTTGTGCGAAGCATTAGGTAAAAATCCTGATGAAATAAAGATAGGTATAGGCAGGGATCCTAGACTTTCGGGGAAACAATTGAGAGATGGACTAATTGAGGGGGTTAAACCTTATGGTGTCCAGGTCTATGAATGCGGATTAGCGTCAACGCCTGCAATGTTTATGGCTACAAAATTTGAAGAGTTTCAATGTGACGCAGGAATAATGATAACTGCAAGTCATCTGCCTTTTAACAGAAATGGATTTAAGTTCTTTACTGAAGAGGGAGGGCTTAATAAGGGGGATATTAAAGAGATAATTGATTTTGCTGAAAATGCCCAAGCCTTGGAGCAAATTAAATTTAACCCTGTGAAAGAAGTGGAAGAAGTAGACTTGATGGGAAGATATTCTAAACACCTTAGACACATTATTATTGATGGAATAGGAGAAGGGGAGAGGCCTCTTGAAGGTATGAAAATAATTGTAGATGCAGGAAATGGCTCGGGTGGTTTTTATGCTAAATCTGTTTTAAAGCCATTAGGTGCAGATATAAGCGGAAGTCAATTTTTAGAAGCTGATGGAACCTTTCCAAACCATACGCCAAATCCAGAAGATAAGGAAGCTATGGCATCAGTTTGCGCTAAAGTTCTTTCTTCTTCTGCAGAACTTGGATTAATATTTGACACTGATGTGGATCGGTCTGGGGCTGTAGATGGAAAAGGTAGGCCTATTGGGAGAAATGAGATTGTAGCACTTGCTGCTTCGCTTATTGCAAAAGACCATCCAAATACGACTGTAGTGACGGATAGCATTACTAGTGACCAGTTGACAGTGTTTATAGAAGATAAATTAGGGATGAAGCACCTTCGATATAAACGAGGCTATAAGAATGTAATTAACAAGTCTATCGAACTTAATGAAGAGGGTATAGATTCCCAACTTGCAATTGAAACGTCTGGCCACGCAGCTATGAAAGAGAATTACTTTCTAGATGACGGTGCTTACTTGGCAACTAAAATAGTCGTAGAGGCAGCAAATTTAAAAAAAGAAGGAAGAGGAATTGATACTTTAATTGGAGAGTTAGAAAAGCCTGTAGAATCTATTGAGTATAGAATTAAAATAAAAAATGATAATTTCATTCAATACGCCAAACCAATATTTGAAAAAATACTAGAGTGGGGAGTAAAAGAAGATGGGATTACTGTAGTGACTCCTAACTATGAAGGTGTAAGACTTTCTTTTGACAAGGATAATGGAAACGGTTGGTGCCTAATTAGAATGTCTCTTCACGACCCAATAATGCCGCTTAATATTGAGTCCAATCAAGAAGGGGGCTGCAAAGAAATAGCCAAAGGCCTTAGAAAAATTCTGGGAGCTTTTGAGGGGTTAGATTTAAGCGTGTTAGATTAATAGGATTCTGACAAAGCCTGTATTGGTTGGATGATATAAACTAGTAAACAGTTGCAGGCTAGACTGAAGGCTGTAACTTAATAGAGATGAATGCTGGATCTAGTGGTTTGGAGGCAACTGCTTTTCATATGTAAAATTTAACTGTTTTCAGGGTTGAATGGATTTACATATACGGTATTGTTTTCTGTGAAAATAACCATTCCAGGCTTTCCGTTGCCCATTTTCTTTATATTTCTAATTGAAACATAGTCGACTGGAATATTTTCGGAAGTAGAAGCTTTACTAAAGAAAGCAGCTATTCCTGCAGTTTCAAGGATCTCTTTTTTAGTGGGTTCTTCACCATTTAAGGTTAGAACTACATGGGAGCCGGGAATGTCTTTTGTGTGGAACCATAAATCTTTGCGCCCTGCAGCATTAAAGGTGATGTAATCATTTTCTTTATTATTTCTGCCAACTAAAATAGTTCTCCCTTCTGAAGAGGTGAAAGTGAGAAGGGTAGGTTTGCTTTTTTTTCTGCTTTGTGTTTTTTTCTTATCCTTTCTTAGGAACTCGCTTTCTATTAACTCTTCGCGAATAGAATTAATTTCATCGGAGGAGCCTGTCATCTCAAGGAAAGTCAATACGCTTTCTAGGTAAGCAATTTCATCTTCTGCTTTTCTAAGTTGAATGCTTTTCTCTTCTACAGCTCTTTTTGATTTGGCAAACTTTTTAAAATATAATTGGGCGTTTTTGGATGGTGAAATTTTAATGTCTAAAGGGATTGCAACTTCGGAATTATCATAATAATTAACAACTTTTACTGTAGTGTCGCCTGTTTCGAAAAGATGCAGATTAGCCATCAAAAGCTCACCATAAATCCTAAGATGCTCAGAATCTTTTGCTTGTTCAACTTCAGTAGCGAGCTTACCCTTTTTTATGGAAATCTTTTTTAATATATTTTTTATGCTTCTTCTTAAAGACTGCTTTTCCTGTTCTAGTTTGTTAGAAGATGATCTGGAAAGATAGTAGAAGTCCAATGCGGAACTAGTATCTTCAAATTCACGCTTTTCTAAGTGGGAATAAATTTGCAAATCCAAAATATGAATGTCTTTGGGCGCATTTTTAGAAGAAATCCAAACAGTTGGGGTATAATTGCCAGAATGAATATCTCTTGCGTATGTATACAAGGTTTCTAATGGATTTTCTGAAGCGGAAATTTGGCCAGCCACTGTAGAGGATATACCTTGGAAAAATTCGCTTAGGAAAATCGGGTCAGAAAAAGCAGGCGTACCGATTTCCTGCAGATAACCTGTGGAAAGTAAATTCTTATATGAAGCTCTATCTCTGTTTGGAGGATACTCGTAAGGCTGACCAGGTAACACCAAACGTCCCACATTTGAATCAAGAGAGCCTCGCTTGGCACTGTCTAGAATTTTACCTTGTGGAAATCCTTCGAGGTTATCTTGTATTAAGAGAATATTACTATATCGCCCCATAAGTTCCACAATTATTTTTTTTGAAATCATAACGCCTAGTTCGTCTAATGAATCTATGAGTATTTCGACTATTCTTTCGGACTCGTATTGTTTAACTCCTGTAATCCTGCTGCCTTGTAAATGCTTTCTGAAAAACATACAAAGTGCAGAAGGTGTTGAAGGGTTTTCGTAGTTTTGGGTAGTAAAATATAGTCCGGGATGATCACTATTACAAGAAATGAGAAGTTTCTTGCTCCCTTTGCTAGTTTTTATTGCTAAAATAAATTCAGTCTTCTCTGGCTGATATATTTTATCTATTCTGCAACCAGTTAAGGTGTGATCTAATTCTTGTGAAAGTGCATTTATAACTAATCCGTCTAATGCCATAAGTCCTCCTTGTGGATATAATATAATCAATATAGCTATAAGCTATAGAATGGTTCTGCTTAAATATGATATAATTCTAATAAATGTATAAATAATCTTTAGTAAACTTAAAATCGATTATTTATAGGGTTATATGCTCTGCCAGTATTGTTCAGCTTTGCTTCACAATGGCAGGTAGCGAATTTATATTAGACGAAGTCTAATATAAATAATCTTTAGTAAACTTAAAATCGATTATTTATAGGGTTATATGCTCTG
>CAYJHC010000078.1:0-1586 GCA_964370075.1 uncultured Oscillospiraceae bacterium
CAAAGGATAACCGCTATAATTCCCGTAAGATAAACTCCTACAGTAAAGAATCCATACTGACCTCCATTAGAATTTGTTTTCTTCTCTTTTCTTAATCGAGCCTAAAACGCAGCACAATCTAAAAAAACTGGATAAGATATGTGCAAACGCACTTCATCTTATCCAGCGAGTTATCTTATATAACGCACCCTCCGAGTGTATTAATATGTTAACATATCAACATCTACATGTCAACACGTATCCAGTCCACCATATACATCTACGCCATACTATACAATGACTATGCCATAACGTCATTATGATAGCTTTAAGGTATAGCGAAGTACATAAGTGCTATAAACTTTATTTATTCCCCTGGGCTAACAAGAACAGAGCTATCATTTTCACCCCTTGTTGAGCAGTATGAATTTCTCCTTCGCTCCACTTTCGATTATTTTGACCAACCTCAAAGCCTAGTATCAGTCTATCCTCACCTCTTCCCTTTGTTTGGGTAATTAAGAATGACTTAGAGTCATGGCTCTCCTTATTATACATAAATCCATTCTCTTCAAGCTCTGCAAAAAAGTCCAGAATTTCTTCTCGAGAGATATTTTGAAAACTATCTTTTAGTCTAACTTCATTATTTGCTGCCCACTCATATGTTATTCCGTAGGTTTTCCCATTATCAAAAGTTTGTGAAACATAGCATCTATCACATTGCATATGAACTCCAAACAATCTTACAATTTTATTCATTACAGTTTCTGTGTCATCTGCCTTAAACATTAAGTCGAAGGCTGTAGAAAAAACCTCTTGGTCAAAATACGCCCTCTCTCCCTGGATCTCATTATCTACTTTTGTAAGTTTTTTTGTTTCAACAGTAGATATTTTCTCAGAGTAAATGGTATACCGGTCTTTACCTTCCATTTTTGAAGCATAAAGAGCCTTATCAGCGCTTTTATACAAACTTTCATAAGTTTCCCCATCTTTAGGATAAATCGCCACCCCTATGCTCCCTGAAATTTTATAATCTCTTTTTTCTCCAGAATAAGAATTTTTAAAAGCATCAGCTATCCCCTTTGCTTTTTCTTTTATCACCTTTTCTTCTGAAATATTTTTTACAAATACTAAAAATTCATCTCCGCCAATTCTTCCCACTATATCTTCTTCTCTAAAATTTTCTTGAAGATTCTTAGAAATATCACGCAAAACAATATCTCCAAAATAATGGCCAAGATCATCATTAACCGCTTTAAAGTCATCAACATCTATAACAAATAAGCCATGAGTTCCATCCGGATTTTCATTGATTTGCATTTTCACCATGTTTTCTGAAGTTACCTTATTTAGAGTTTTTGTTAGCTGATCCGTCTGAGCTAAAACCTCCAGCCTCTTTTCCATATCAATATCATATGTTTTTCCAATAGAAAACCTCGGGTTACCATGTTTGTCAAATATAGTCTTATATATTATCCTATAGTACCGCTCTAGCCCATCAACTCCAATAAACCTAACTTCCACAGGTTCAACTACCCCAGTTAATAGATTTTTCGAAAACTTTAAAAATTGCTCTAAGTCATCTGGCCAAACCATGCCACTATCGACTA
>CAYJHC010000078.1:1596-9135 GCA_964370075.1 uncultured Oscillospiraceae bacterium
TTTCTCCTGATAAACCAAGAATATTTCTGCCCTTCCCAAAGAACTGGATAGTTTCCATTTTTACATCATGAACCCAGAACCACTCTTCTGTAAGTTCTGCTACTGTATTAAATAGGTCTTTATAAGTTACTCGATTATAATAATATTCATTATATATACTATTTTCTTCTTCTCCTGCAAGTTCAGGACTTAGGTCTCTCATAGTACATACCAACAATCTGTTTCCATTTTCATCAGTCGAATTCATGCTATAAATACTCAAAAATAATGGCAATTCTTTTCCCGTTACTTTAATATCCAACCAATTAAAATGTTCCTCTCCCTTTTCTATGGCATTTAATACATGTTCTGCAAAGGCAAGTTTAGAATTCCTCCCATCTGGTTGATTTTCTGGTGCCAATTCATAAAATCTCTCAGTAAATACTTCAGATGATGCCACTCCATAAAGATCAAGGGTCTTTGCGTTACAATAAATACTTTCTGCCCTCTCATTAAGAATATTTATAGAAACAGGGACATTGTCAAGAGTCTCTAACAATTGATCCACAGAAAAACCACTCTCCTTATTTTCTTTCTTTTTATTTTGCACTTTATTCATAATGTAACCTTCCTGTAGCTTTCCTTTGCAAATCAACTACGAATCTTTATTTTAATATTTTGTCCGAAATAAAAGCGCTGTTCGTTTCTTTAAAATATTTTTCCTCAAAATCTTCAACAGAAATTGGTCTACTAAAATAATACCCTTGGCCTTTTTTGCAGTTCAATTCTCGCAAGATATCCCTCTGTTCTACGGTTTCTATCCCTTCTGCCACAGAAACCATCCCTTCAAATTCTTTACATAAATCTAAAGCCACCTTAGTTAACACCCTCGACTTATTATCTAAGTGTAAATCACTTGTAAGACCCATGTCAATCTTAATTTCATCAAAGTCTGATAATTTTAGTGCAAATAGATTTGCATGTCCACTACCAAAGTCATCTAATGATACTAAAAAACCTGCATTCTTTAATGATGAGACTATATATGAAAAAACCCTATCATCTGCTTGGTTAATAGTTTCAGTTATTTCAATAATGAGCCTTGATGTTGATACTGAATGTTTATTACAAATTTCTAAAAGTGTTTTCACAATATCTTTTTCCATAATTGTAGTTCTGGAACAATTAACTGAAAGCTTAAAGCTCTCAGGAATAACCCCTTCTTTTTCCCACTTGTTAATTAGCTTACATAGTGTATCAAAAACAAACAGATCTATTTTTGATACCAAGCCTTCTTTTTCATAGAAGGGAATAAATGAAAGCGGATACTGAATATTTCCACTAGCATCCAGCCTCCTCACAAGACCTTCTGCTCCATCGATTTTATTTGTTGCCAAGTCAATCTGCGGTTGTAAATACACCTTAAACTTCCCGCTTTTTATCTCTTTATCTAAGTTTTTTCTAAGCAAAGTAGAATAACTACTGTTCCCCCATAAAGATTGGAACTCTACTACATCTTCCTCGTTCTCTGCATCATCAATGTTAGTATTCCAAGTAAAGCCTATTGACACTTTAAGACTTTCATTTTGGCTAATCCTATTTTTAAGACTTGCTATCTTTCCCTCAAATACTACCTCGTCAAGGTCCTTTTCTAAAACAATAAACTCATCGCCTCCAACTCGATATACATTTTCTCCAAACACTTCAGCAAGAATTCTTGCAGTTTTTTTAATTAGTTCATCCCCATATCTGGTTCCCTTGGCCTCATTTATCTTTGAAAGGCCATTGATATCGATATATGCAACCCCTAAAGAGTAGAGCGATGACTCCTCTATTTTCTTAAGTTCTTCTCGATAGCTATGCCTATTTTTAATTTCTGTAAGGGTATCATAAAAACTTAGCCTTTTTAGATATTCGACAGTATTATTTTTTTCTAAAAAATCTGATACAAATATAGCTAAGCTTTCTAGAATCCAAACCTTATCTAAATTCTTTTTCGGATTTTCAAAGGCACCTATCCCAATAATTTCTTCTTCTGTATTAAGAATTGGTGCACAAACTGCACTATTTACGCCCCTCTCTTCAAGTATCTTAGCATATTCTTTCCTTCCCGGAAATTCTCCCATAACTTCTTCAAGGGTAAATACAGATTTACCTTTCAATTTTCCTATAATTTTCTTCACATTATTAGCTTCAAATTCTTCCAAAGAACTTATTCCCACCGAATGTTCTTTATCTTCCCATTCATGTGATTTAATAGCTTTATTTTCATTTTCAACTAACCTGATTAACACCCCTTTGGTAGAGTCAAAGAAACTGCATACTGTATGTAATATTTTTGTAATCGACTCATCCGGGCTGTCATTAGAATGGAGCAATTTAATGCAATTCAACAAAAAAGATTGCTCCTCTATCCTATTTGTCAGCTCGTTTTCAAGGGAAATTAACTTAGTTACATCGGTAGCAACTTGAAGTTTTACCATCTTACCATTTAGCGGAATTAACTTATCCTTAAATAAATATGTTTTATCAAATTTAGGGTTATAGTAATTCCATTCATAAAACTCGTTTTCTGTAGTATATTTATTTGTACAAAACTCGCATGGTGCAGATTTCCCATGAAGGACTTGATAGCATTTTTTATCCTTCCACTCCTCTTCTTCTTGTAACCCATACATTATCAACGCCTTTTGATTCATATGCAATAGTTTGAAAGTCTCTGGGTCCACTATATAAATGAAATTGTCAGTATTATCGCCAATGTATGCAGTAATTTTGCTTCTTTCATTAACTCTCTGAACCTCTTTATATAATGATTTTCCATGAAGAATAATAGAGAAAATTTTCAATAAGTAATAAAGGGTATTTCCTTCTTCATCTGTCCATTCCCTTCTTTCATTAAATGATTCTGCCCGCAAAAATAAAGATACATAATCTTCTGTATTCATTTGAACATGCAAAATAGACTTAATATTTTTTTCTCTAATCTTCCTGCCTAAGCCTCCTGCAAATTGATCCTCTAAATTATCTTGCCACACATATACCCCTTGCGATGAACTTTTATCAAATATTTCCTGAAACACATTCGAAGGAATTTTATCACCTAAAGTAAAGAAATCCCCCTTTTCTTTTTCCATCCACCCATGTGTAACCTCATATGTTTTCCCATCATCAAATGTTTCTGAAATAAAGCATCTATCAACATTATAGACTTGTCCTATATACTTCAAAGCTTCATTTATAGCTAAGGAATCATCATCTCTTTCATCTAAAATATTAAATATTGCGGAAATAAGTTTGTAATTTATTTCTGTTCCAAAAATCCCCTCAGCTTTCTTCTCCTTTTTTATCAGTTCCAAATCATAATTTTCGTAGGAAGGCTCAAATATTTTCCAATTTTCCCCACCTGAAACTCTGGATGCATATAGAGCTTTTGCTGCCCTTTTAATATACTCAGAATAAGTTTTACAATTTTCTCCACCATATGCAACTCCAATGCTAATTTTAATTCTATCCTGCTCCCCAAACACATTGTAGCTTCCATTAGTATTTTCTAGCAGTAGGTTTAATGCCGCTTCAAATTCACCCTTTCCCCCCACGTCATCAACAAAAACAGCAAATGTATCATTGCTAAGTCTACCCGCAACTCCTTTTTTATCTGCCCAAAATTTTATCTTATTGGCAAACGCTCTTAATACTTCGTCGCCATAATAATAACCTTTTTTTTCATTTAAATATCTAAAGGTATTTATATCTAAAATTACTAAAGCTGACAAAGCCCCTACATTATTTCCACCCTTTTCTATTTTTTTATTTATTATCTCCACAAAATTATTTCGACTATAACACTGGGTTAAAGAATCTAACTTGGCCTTTTCTTCCAACATTTTTTGTTCATGTATATCTTGTGCCTTTCCAACCACCATAATAGGTGTACCGTTTTCATCAAATATATTTTCATAACTTAAAGAGTTGTATTTATAAGTACCATCAGGCTGCAAGAACCTAAGCACAATTGGCTCAACTATTCCCTTGCTCATGTTATTAACCATCTTATTATAAATATCCAAATCATCCTCATGAGCATCTAAGACATTATAAGCTTCCTTTATCCTGTCTCCGATTATCTCAATATTTTTCTTAAAAAATCTAATTTTATTATGACGCCTATCAATTATAAAATAAAAGTCATCTGATAGTTTACTTAGCAACTCAAAAAATGTTTTCTCTGGTATCCTATTAGGGAAATAGTAATCATCCTTATCCTTCACGAAATTTTCTCCAAACCTATTTCTTAAATCTTTGATAAAAGCAATTACAAAATCCCCTTCAACAGTTTGAACTTTTTTTAAATGGACTTCTGAAGGTAGCTCATTTTCTGAGCTATCAAGAAATAGCCATTTAAATTGTTGTTCCTCTTCTTCCAAAGCTTTATTAAATGCAATTTCAAACATTTCTACCGACTTCATTCCATTCGGTTGTATTTGTGGGGAATGATTGCTTGCTTTCGCATTAAAACTTTCTAAATTATCTCTTCCAAAAAAAATTAACGCAGCATCAGTAGCCCACACAATCTTTTGGTGTTTGCTTATTAATACCACATTATCTGGAATAGTCTTTAAAAATTCAACAACAAGTTCTTTGGTAACATTAAGGCTCATCTTTCTCTTCCTTCCAAGCTAAACTTCACTTCAAGTAACCCTTTTAAAATAAATCCGATATTATTCTGTTTTCCATCAACCAAGAAATGTACGTATTCGATACATCTTTCGTCTTCCAACCATAGCTTGGCTATAGTTTATCACTATGTGTCTATTTCCATGTGAAGTATAGATGAATTTTTTTTGACGATTTAGTGAAATTATAAAGCCTCCCTGCCCAAAAGAGTACACCATTATAATTAGCTAAAGTTATCCCCGCACTCTTTTGTAAAAGCACTAATTGATTTACAAAATCACATTTTTTTTAAAAAACAATGCAATTATATTATTATTTGTTATAATTAAGACTAAGAGGGCTTAACTAAAACTTATATTCTAGAATATCTATGGGGTGGAAAAATATGAATTTAAATTATGAAGAGCTAATTTTAGCTGCTGCTGATATAACTGACGAAATTGTCTATGCAGTCGACCTTGATACTAATCAATTATTATTTTGCAACAAAGAGGGGCTAAAAATATTTGAGACTTCTTCTAAAACGAGCAATATGGAAGAACTAAACACTTATATTCCAAATTCTAACAATAGTCTTTTGGGTAAGATAAAAAATGAATCTATTGAAGAAGACAATATAAAAAGATTAGAATGTTATAACCCAAACACAAATAAACACTATACCATTAAGTCAAAAGAAATATTTATCGATAAGCGGAGAGTACTTATTAATGTAGCTATTGATGTCACACAGATAAAAAATGCACATGACTCTTTAGATCGAGACTTAGGAATACAAATCATTTTAAATTCCTGTGTTGAATTAATGCATAAAAAAGCAACTCCAGAAACAGCCATCAGCGAAATATTGGAAATAATCGGAAATTACTACTACTCAGATAGAGTTCAATACTTCCAAATAGATTCAAAAAATGAAACCGTTGGAATCTTTGGTGAGTGGTGTAAACTAGGAATAATTCCTGAAAAGGAAGAAATGCAAAACATCCCTTTAGAAATGGTTTCCCCTATGACCAGCCGCCTTAACAAAGGTGAAACTCTTTATATTTCAAACCCACAAGAATTGTTGGGGCATATCGAAGAGGAGCAACAAACCCTAGAAGATGTGGGGATTGCAGAAAATATAGCAAATTCATCTGCCCTATTAATTATTTCAATCCACGATGAAAAAGGTAATATTTCAGGCTATTTAACAATTGAAAATGTTGGTGAAGAATTTAAGGAAGACAAATTATTAAAGCCCTTATCCTTCTTTATTAGCGACTTTATATACAAGGCTGAATTATTAGAGCGCCTTAGTAAATTAAGTTTTAGGGATAATCTTACTGGTTTAAAAAACAGACATAGCTATAAAGAAACTATAGATAGATATGAAGAACATCCCCCTAAAGGGCTAGGTGTTGGCTATGCCGATATTAACGGCTTAAAAATAGTTAATGACACATTTGGTCATACTAAAGGGGATGAAATAATCGTCAGAATGGGCAATCTATTGGTATCAGAGTTTGGGGATGATGTTTATCGAATCGGTGGTGATGAATTTGTAATTCTTCAAGAAGGAAATGATGTAACTAAGTTCGAAAATCAAATTTCTTCATTAAAAAAAGCTATAGATAAAGACGATTTATTAAAAGCCTCAATTGGGTTTTCTTGGAACCAACAACCAGACAGCGTAACCAAGCAGATTGAAGAAGCAGACGGAAATATGTATAAAGACAAACAAAATCGAAAAACAACAACAGTAGGCAACGGAAAATATAAATCCATATTAAAAGAAACTCTTTTATCCGAAATAGACAACGGAAATTTTATTATTCACCTCCAACCTCAGATTAATTTGAAAACAAATACAATTTCTGGGGCTGAAGCATTAGTCCGAAAAGTTGACAGTCAAGGTAAAATAATTCCTCCAAATTCCTTTATACCATTTTATGAAAAAGAAGGAATAATCCAGGTTCTTGACCTATTTGTCTTTGAACAAATGTGCAAATTCTTAGATAGTATCAAAAAGCATCCCATTGGAAGAAATATAAGGCTTTCAATCAATTTTTCTAAGATTACTATTGCCCTAGACAATTTGTCAAACATATTAAAAGAAAAATGTATAAATTATGGAGTAGACACTTCTCGCTTCGTAATCGAGATAACAGAAACCTCACACTCTATAGATATTGCGGAACTAATTAAGACTGTAAAAGAGTTTTCCGCTGCAGGCTTCTATGTCTCCCTAGACGATTTCGGTTCTGGATATGCTAACTTATCTATGTTAACAAATCTAGATTTTGATGAAATAAAGATCGATAAAAGTTTAGTTGATGGGTTAGAAAGCAGCGAAAAATCTAGGACACTGACAAAAATGGCAATAGAAGTTTGTAATGATTTAAGTAATATAACTTCAATTGCAGAAGGAATAGAAACCGAAGAACAGTATCAAATTCTAAAAAACATGTTATGCGAAAATGGTCAGGGGTATTATTTTGACAAACCAATGCCTATTGATACCTTTATTGCAAAATATATAATAAACTAAAATTAGAACGCTTTTAAGGTTTCATTATAGTTTAATGAAACCCTGCAAAATATAAAAACTCATACCATATCTGGTATGAGTTTTTTGAAAGCTCCTGATTTAAAAATACTTTTAAGCCTTTTTATACTTATTCCCACTCCATCCCTTTATAGTACACATATATCCAATCCATGTTGTTTTATGTATTATCAATACATATTTTGTATGAAATTCACCTCATATTTATGGTTCGCAAGATTTTTGTAGCCAAAATGTAGCCACTAAATTATGCATATTCATCACACCTTAAAGCCACTAGCGATTACTCCATTTCGATAGTTCCAGGAGGCTTACTAGTCAAATCATACATTACTCTA
>CAYJHC010000079.1:0-9033 GCA_964370075.1 uncultured Oscillospiraceae bacterium
GCCTAAGTGTGATTATTACAGTAATAGGTGGATTGTTGCCAGCTAAGAATGCAGCTAAAAAAGACCCTGTGATAGCGCTTAGAACTGAATAACTAAGAGCTAACTAAATATAAAAGGATAAATATTATCCCCACCTCCGTTCTCGGAGTTAAACATAAAGACCCAACCTAGTGAATCATTAGGTTGGGTCTGTTTTTTAGTTACATAAGGGTTAATAGTATGAAGATTAGGTGACAAAGTAAATTCTCATTTGCAAATTAGTTAAAACGAAAAACTTTTAATAGTTTGACAAGGTTATTGCAGATGGAAACGAACTATATTAATATAGGCCATGTAATTTCATCTTATAATATAGCGTGGACCTCTCAATTTTTAATGCTTTAGCAGTTTTGCTAATGTTCCAATTATTTGATGCAAGAGCTTGTTTGATAATTGTAGCCTCATATGAATGCATAAGATCACTAAGGCTTTTATTTTGAATATTTGTTGTAAATTCTTTCGGGGAAACAGTTTCAGAAAAATATGCAGATAAAGTATTAGCGGTTAATGTAGAATTATTAGTGCAAACTATTGAACGCTCAATTAGGTTTTTTAATTCTCGAATATTACCGGGCCAAGAATAATCATATAGAAGCTCCATAGCCTGCGGTTCAATGGTCGTAATGCTTTTGTTTAAAGATTTATTTAGTTCTTTAATGAAGCTATCAACCAAAAGGGGGATATCTTCTTTTCTATCTCTTAATGGTGGGATATCGATATTTAATACATTTAACCTATAAAATAAATCATCTCTAAAAAGATTATTTGTAATTAATTCCTTTAAATCTTGGTTAGTTGCAGCAATAATTCTTAAATCAACTGAAATCGGTTGCCCGCCTATACGTGTAACTTCTCTTTCTTGTAGTACTCTAAGTAATTTAGGTTGTAAATGATATGGAAGCTGGTTAATCTCATCTAAAAAGATTGTGCCGCTATTTGCTAGCTCAAATAACCCTGGCTTGCCACCTTTGCGAGCTCCAGTGAAAGCACCATCTTCGTATCCAAATAGCTCTGACTCAATTATTGATTCCGGTATTGCAGCACAATTGACCTCTATAAGTTTGTTACTACACCTTTGACTTAAATTGTGAATGGAATGAGCGACAAGCTCTTTTCCACAGCCTGTTTCTCCCATTATAAGCACATTAGCATTAGTTGTAGCAGCTTCGGCAATTTGCTTTTTTATGGAGATCATATTGTGAGAATCGCCTATTAGATTATCTATATTATATTTTGTGGTATTAGTAGTTTGATGTTTCTTTGAAGCCTTTTTTAAGTTTTCTGAAAATAGTGAATAAACCGAAGGATCTAAATCAGATGAGGCGCTTAAAAAACTATTTATTTCAGAATTACTCCTGAATATATCGTAGTCAATAGCTCCTTTTAGGTGCCCGTCACTATACAGAGGAATTATTCTAGCTACATTAACACCTAGTGGAGAAGGATAAAAGTGCTCCCTTATTTTTGCACCTGTTTCCAAGGGTAAATGCGCTTTACTGTTAGGGTGGACGTCATGAATATGCTTCCCTGCAATTATTCCGTCATTGATGTTTTGGAAGTAATCAGTGAAAAAAATTAAATCCTTAGCAAAGAACTTAATAATTCCATTACTATCTATGGCCACCAAGCCTTCAATATTCTCTAAAATCAATAGCGCTTCGTCAAAAGTTAGATCACAGCGCTTGATATCTTCAAAATCTACGCTTTTTGGCAAGGGGGATATAATATCACTGTTTTTAATTATTTTGCTCATAATTAACTGTCTCCTTTCAGAAAAGTATACCATAAAAATAGCACTATGGTTAGATGCAGACTTTATATAGACTTACTTGGAAGTGACCTTTAAGTTAGAATTAATGAATAGGAAACATGCAATTACACTAATTAATGAAATTACTATACAAATTCCCCAGCCTAAGGTCCATAGGCCTCTTGTTCCAAAAACAACCCCAACAACAAATGGTGCTAAAGGGAGAGTAATATCTGCAATTCCCCCTACTAGCCCTGTAGCATTAGGAAGATGCTCACGATTAAAAATTAAAGGGAAAATACAAAAGAAAGAACCAAGTCCCCAAGCTGCCCCAAAGGCGACGATTAAAGAGCAGGCATAGAAAAGTAAAAAATTGGTGGGATCAATTAATAAAATAATAGTTAGAGAAATCGCTGATAAAATTGGGCCTATAGCTAATACATAAACACGGGCGTTTAAGGCACTCTTTGATTGAATTGAAAAATAGTCAGATAGTTTTCCGGAAACTAGACTTGAAATAAAAAATCCAATTGCAAGAGAAGACATTAAAGAACCAACTTCTCCACTGCTATATCCCAAATCATCCGCCCAAATTGGTAAATCTAAGGAAAGTGCCTGTACTATCCAGACTGAAGAAAAGAACATCAATACAGGAAACCAAACTTTTTTAGTGAAAATAAACTCTTTGAAAAAGCTATTTCCTTTTAAATGACTTTGAGAAGGAGTCTCGAAGTAAGAAGGATTTTCTTTAATTGTAAAGAACCAGATCCCGGAAAAGACTATAATGTAAATCGCTAACGAAAAGTAAGAAGAAATCCAACCAAAGTGCTCAATAAAATATCCAGATATTATGCCTCCAACACCAGCTCCGCCATAAAATGCACCGTTGAAGAGTGCTGTTCCAAAGCCTGACTGACTTTCTTTAACCCAGCTAACAATTAGAGTGATAAATATAGGGAAGAGGAGACCAAAGGTTCCTTGCGCTACCTTCATTAGCAAAAGAAAAATTGCAGATGAATTATAGGGGATTAATAATTGCGGGATAACTGCAATTATTGTAATTAATAGAAACATTCGCTTTAATCCTAATTTGCTATATACCGCCCCTGAAAGCAGCATACATACCATAATAACTGTGCTTTTTACAGAATCTGAAAAAAGTAGAAAGCTTTCTGATAAACCGGAGGCTTCAGATAAAGGGACAATAGTCATAGAAAATTGGGAAAATGCCATTGTAGAAGACATGCCAACTATGGAGCATATAATTACAACGTACCAAGAATATTTTGAATTGTTTTGTTTTGACATAAATTACTCCTTGTTATTTGTTTGCTACTGTAAAAAATATATAATAATCAAGTAATAATATTGTGCAAGGACTATGCCGAAACTACTTCAGTAAATTAAAAAAAAGTGAAAGTAATATGAAGAAATAAAAGAAAAGCAGTGGAAAAATGTAGAAATATTCTAGTAAATTCCGATTATTTCAATAGAAGTGTCAAAAAAAAATACAGTGTTGTAAAAACTGACAAACTGAGCAGGGTTGCAAATTGAAGAAAAAGGATTTTTGCTTTAGAAAAAATGTAGTATAATCTGACACGAAAATTTAACATTAAAAAGCTGAGAATGGTTTAGAAGCTTATATGTGAAAATGGATTGAAAAAAACAGCAAATTAGTGAATGAAATAACTGGATTATTGTAAAAAACAGAGTTGGCATAAATGTTGCTTATTTGAAAAATAGAATTTGTTTTTTTAATAATTTAGTAGGAGGTATGGTATGACAAATAACCTTGATAGTAAGAAGCTATCTCTAGGAACTAAAATTGGGTACTCAGTAGGTCAAGCGACTGACTCGCTAGGATTCAACATTTTTTATTTTTTCTTTTTATTTTTTTTAACAGACTTCGCAGGGATACCACCAGCAATAGCAGGGACAATTTCATTAGTTGCTATAATGTGGGATGCGATTTCAGATCCAATTGTAGGATATTTATCGGATAATTGTAAATCCAAATATGGTAGAAGGCGTACGTTTATGTTAGGTGGACTTATTCCCTACTCAATTTGTATGTTCTTGCTGTTTAACAACATTAATTTAGATGGTAGCGGAAAAGTTGTTTATTTTTATGCAATTGCAATTGCATTTTGGACTTCATATAAAGTATTTGTAATTCCGTTCTTTGCGCTAGGTGCTGAAATTACTGATGACTTTGATGAAAGAACTTCTTTAAGAGCATGGGCAAGTGTATTTTTGTACTGTTCAGTATTAATGGCATCATCATTACCACCACTACTATTAGCAAAGTTAACTGACGCCGGGGTTAATCCAGTTACTTCATGGAGATATTTGGGAATTATTTTTGCTGTAGGAATACTAATAACTGGTATTATCTGTTGGAGATTTACAAGGGGTAGAGAATTAAAGATTAATTGGGAAGAAAAGGCAAAGGAAGCTAAAGAGAATTTCTTTAAAACGTATAAAGAAGTACTAAGGTTAAAAGCTACAATATTTCTAGGGATTTCAGTACTAGCTTGGGGAGCAGTAAGCGCACTTTTAAGTAGTGGCCCTGTCTACTTAATGAGTAATAACTTAGGGTACTCAGGAGAAATGCAGTCATTGTATTTTATGTTTTCTTCATTCTTCTCGATTGCAATGTTACCAGTAATCAACAAATTATCTGCAAAGTTTGATAAAAAAACGGTTTATGTAGGAACTATGCTAATCGGAGCAGTAGGAATGTTTGCGTTTACGTTTATAGGCTTCCCTACATTTGCAGTATACTTAATATATACAGTAATGTTTGCTCTTGGGAATGTAACTTTCTGGACCGTTTACTACTCAATGATGTACGATATTAGTGAAGTTGACGAGTTTAAATCTGGCAAAAGAAGAGAAGGTGCAATTGCGTCAATTATGTCATTCTTCCAAAAACTAGGTGCAGCATTTGCGACTTGGTTAATTGGTATGCTGTTAGCATATGGAGAGTATGATGGAACATTAGAAGTGCAACCTGAAAGCGCACAAACTATGATTCTATATATCAACACTTTAGTGCCTGGAATAATAGGATCTATAGCAATAATCTCGGCATTACTATATCCTGTTACAGGAAAAAGATATCAACTGTTAATGAATGCGTTAGTGGCTAAGAGAGCGGGCAAAGAATACACTACTGAAGGGTTTGAAAAACTTCTATAAATAATTCTTCTTTAGAATTGAATTGAAGAATTGTAGTGAGGTGATATTCTGGCAGTGCTGTTCAAAGATATTCCGAGAGGGGATATAGGGAGATTGCTAATAATTTTGAACATTGAGTACTGGGCAGCTAGAGTGTGTTATAAATTCTTTGTATTAGTGCGCTAGCATGAAGGATAGGATAAAAGGTTAAATATTATTATTAATTAGGAGAAAAGTATGAGTAAAAAAAGAGCAAGAGAAGCAGGGATACTATTGCCAGGGACACCTGGAAAGTATAACGCAATAACAGATGTAGAGGGCGTTGAAGTAGGCTATTCAACAGTTTGGAAGGGAGAACCAAAGGATTATACTGGTCCTGGATCAAATTTTGCAAGAACTGGAGTAACTGCTATACTCCCAAGAGGAAGAAAAAGAAGTGCAGTATTTGTAGGAAGACATGATCTAAATGGTAATGGAGAACTTACTGGTACTCATTGGATGGATGATTCTGGCTTTATGCATGGTCCCCTAATGATTACTAATACAAACAGTGTTGGTATTGTAAGAGATACTACATCTAAATGGATGATAGAAAACAAATATTATTATCCATTGATTGTTGAAGGTAGACCTATAGAAGGGTGCGGATATTTTTATCCTGCAGTAGGGGAAACTTGGGATGGCATTATGAATGATACTAATGGATTCCACGTAACAGCCGAACATGCGTTGGAAGCGCTTAATGATGCGAAAACTGGACCTATTGCAGAAGGTAATGTTGGTGGTGGAACAGGAATGCAGTGCCACCTGTTTAAGGGTGGCACAGGAACATCTTCTAGAGTCCTTACTGAAGAAGAAGGCGGATATACAGTAGGAGTATTGGTACAAGCTAATCATGGGTTTAGAGATCATTTTGAAGTACTGGGAGTTCCAATGCGTGATAAGATAAAGGGTGCTGATCCTGTAATCAACACATTTGCACCAAAACCAGGGACTGGATCAATTATTGTAGCACTTGCTACAGATGCTCCAGTATTACCTTGGCAGTTAGAAAAAATGTGCAAAAGAGTTCAAATTGGCATTGGCCGATTAGGGGCAGGATTTGAGAATGGATCAGGGGATATCTTTATTGCTTTTTCTACGGCAAATGAAGAGGCATACTCTGTAACAAAGTCAAATATTGAATTGTTATCTGACGATATGATGGATCCAATTTACAAAGCCGTTGCAGAAGGCGTGGAAGAAGCTATTTTAAATGCGCTATTTGCAGCAGAGACTATGGAAGGCAGAGAGCATAATATTTATTATGAATTACCACAAGAACAGTTGCTCGACATATTAAGAGAACATGGAAAAGCGAAATAGTTACACAACATATTGGCCTATGAAAAATCTATAGATGTAAGATTTTCAATGGCTGAACTAAATTAGAACGTACAAAACAAAGACCCAACCTAGCAGCTGCTAGGTTGGGGTTGTTTTCTTTTTTGATGATAAAAAGGAACTACGTAGGAGTTAACTCTAAAGTAAAAGCTGGTTACAATTTTGTGAATGCATGAGAATAAAAAGAGAGTTGACAAAGAATTTGTTTGTTGTAGGAAAAAATAAGATAATAAAACTTGACTTAATAATAAGCTGGGAGTATAATGACCATAAATAAATAATGAAATAGTTTAAGGATATTAAAACAAATGAAAAAAACGTTTAAAGAACTTGCGGTTAATGAAATTGCAAGAGGATATGAATATCAAGAAGAAGAAAAAAAATATACCTGCATCTTCTGCCAAGAAGCTTTCGAGGAAGGCGTAATTTATACTTCCATGGGAAGGTCTGTTACAGCGGAAAAAGCTGTAGAGGAACATATGGAGATAGAGCATAAAAGCGTCTTTGACGTTCTTATTGAACTTGAAAAAAGTCTTACAGGTTTAAGTGAAACTCAGACTAAGTTGTTAAAGAAAATTTTTGAGCAGAAAACTAACAAAGAAATTTCAGAGGAAATGGATATATCTCAAGCAACTGTTAGGTCACATAAGTTTAATCTGCAAAAATTGAAACAACAGGCGAAAATCATTTTAGCAATTATTTCTTTAGCAGAAATTCAAAATAATGAAGAAAAGTTCGAGACAGAAGAAGAGTTAGAACCCGACAGGATAAATGAAGCCAATTACTTCGAGGGAAACATATTGGACCCATTTGTTAAAGGTTTTTTCAAAGGATAAAGATATGACTAATATTGAAATGCACACTAGAGAAAAGTTAAACTTGAAGTTATTTATTGTTAGCTATGGAATAATAAACCTGATTAGTGGGGTAATGTATGATACTTACGTAAATTACTTACAAGAAGTATCAATAGGAATAGCCACTTCATTTTGGTCATTTTACGGTGTCGCCACTTTTATTAGCGCCTTATTACTATTTGCAGTTCCCAAAGTTGGGTATAAGAGAATTCTTATGTTTTGTAGTATATCAACTACTCTAGCAATGCTTTCTGCAGCATTTATTAATAACGAAAATATATTTTACATTACCACAATGCTAGCCTTGGTAGGGGTGCAGCTTCACTTTGTATTAATAAACCCCTATATAGCAGCATATACAGAACAGATGAACAGTGATATTAGTATTAAATGGTATAGCCGAGCATATTATATTGGATATATTGGATATTTCCTATCAACATTTCTAGGAGGCGTTTTAGTTGTAAAGTTATTTCAAATTAAAATTGGATCAACATATGAAATGGCGCGAAGCTATACAACAGATATTGAAAATTTGGCTATTGATATTAAATTAGAATATTTATCAGCGAATCAACAAATGTTCTTAATAATGAGTGCAATCTCAGCGTTATGTATTATTCCTGTAATTATGATTAAAGAAGAAAAATCTGATTATAGAAATCTTGATGCATCAAAAGATAGTTCGAGTATATTCATAAACTTTAAAGATTTATTGAGCTTAATAAAAAATCAGAAAGTAGTTATTTATTTAATCTATTGGTCGATTATTTCTTTTTCAATGGGGCTCTTCACATCTTACTATACTGTTTACTTAAACAGAAATCTTCATATTGATAAAGCCACATCTTCCCTAATGGTGTCCATTTCCTATATTGCTATTGTATTATTTATTTTCCTATCGCCTATTTTGATCAAAAAGGTAGGTAGGGTAATTACTATTTGCATTACATTGTTGTCATCAATTCCGTTTATGATTACTATCGGATTAGGTGAATACTTAGGAAGTGCCATGATACCTGTTGTAGGAATAGCCCTATTTATGAGAGCTGGCTTAGCTAACTTGGGAACTCCTGCAGAGGGCTCATTAACTATGTCAATAGTAAATAAAGATTTAAGACCAGCATTTGTTGCCACTATAAACATAGTGGCGGGTAGTGTGAGCATCTTAAGCGGAATATTCACCGGAAACATTTTATTTGCACAGCAAGAGGGATATAGAAATGCTTACTTTATCGCATCAGGATTATACCTTGTTTGCGTAGCATTAGTATTCTTTGGATTTAGAAAATATAACAGAGGTAAAAAAGATGGCGAAGTATAAAGAACGGTTGATAGACTTTCAGAATTACTTAAAAGAAATTGAACACTTAAACTACTCAGTTAATACGATTGTTTATTGGGATAAATTAAAAGCTATGCCAATGGGTGGAGAAGAATATCATAATGAAGTGATGATATATCTTTTGAATGAATTAAGGCAAAAAAAGGTATCTGAAAAATTCAAATCATTTATTAAATACTTTGAAAATAATAAGCAGAATAGCCAGATCACTGATGCCTGTGTTAATAATATAATAAGGAGTCGGCTATTCATTGAAAAAATTCCGACCAAAGAATACAGAGAATATTTAGTTGCTATTAATAATGCTGAAAGTGCTCTAAGGGAAGCGAGGAGAAAAAATGATTTTGGTATTTTTGAATATGAACTAAGTAAAGTTGTTGATTACTTTAAATCTTTTGCTGAATATTGGGGCTATGAAAATAACCCCTATGATGCTCTGTTAAACTACAATTTTATAGGATTGACATCTGAAAAACTAG
>CAYJHC010000080.1:0-8946 GCA_964370075.1 uncultured Oscillospiraceae bacterium
CAATGGAAGCAAAAGCAATTGCTAAATACGTAAAAATGTCTCCTATCAAGCTAAAGCCTGTTGCAGATTTAGTAAGAGGCAAAGACTTGGGCGAGGCACTAACAATACTTAAATTCACACCAGGAAAAGGTGCTGAATGTGTTGAGAAAGTTGTAAAATCAGCTGCAGCAAATGCAGAGAACAACTTAGAACTAAATCCTGATGAATTATATGTATCAAAGATTATAATCAATCAAGGACCAACAATGAAGAGATGGAGAGCAGGTGCTCAAGGTAGAGCATTCGTAATCCTAAAGAGAAGTAGCCACATCACTGTGGAACTAAGCGACGAAAAGGAGGTTAAGTAATGGGTCAAAAAGTAAGTCCACACGGTCTCAGAGTCGGAGTAATTAAAGACTGGGATTCAAAATGGTATGCAGACAAAAATTCATTTGCTGATTGCTTAATCGAAGACCAAAAGGTTAGAGAATTCGTAAAGAAAAAGCTATATGCAGCTGGAATTGCTAAAATCCTTATCGAAAGAAAAGGCGAAGCAGAAATCAAAATTATCATATTAACAGGAAGACCTGGAATGGTAATTGGAAAAGCTGGAGATGGAATAGATAAACTAAAAGCTGACTTAGTTAAACTAACAAAGAAAAATGTTGTTCTAGATATCAAAGAAGTAAGAAGAACAGAGCTAGATGCACAGCTTACTGCTGAGAGCATTGCGGCAGCTCTTGAAAACAGAGTATCTTTTAGAAGAGCTATGAAACAAGCAATTGGAAGAACTATGAAAGCTAATGCAAAAGGAATTAAAGTATTAGTATCAGGAAGATTAGGCGGAGCAGAAATCGCTAGAAGCGAAAAGTATAGCGAAGGAAACGTTCCTCTACACACATTAAGAGCTAACATTGATTATGGTTTCGCAGAAGCTGACACAACTTACGGAAAACTAGGTGTTAAAGTTTGGATTAACCACGGTGAAATTCTAGATAAAGGACTTAAGGGGCCTATTATCGAGGAAGAAAAGAAAGAGCGTGGTAAGAGAGACGGCGACAGGAGAAACAATAGAAGACAAGGCGACAGAAGGCCTAGAAGAGATAATGATAGGTCAAAAAGAGATGAAGCTCCTAAGGCACCAAAAGCAGTTAACCCAAGAGGAGTTAAAGCACCGGCACCTAAGGTAGAAGCGCCTGTAGTAGAAGAAGTAGTTGAAGCTAATGTAGAGGCTTCAGTAGAAGAATAGACAACGGAAGGAGGGACGGCCATGTTAATGCCGAAGCGTGTAAAGCGTAGAAGAGTTCACAGAGGCAGAATGAAGGGAAGAGCCACTAGAGGCAACCTAATAAGCCACGGTGAATTTGGGTTAATCGCCCAAGAGCCAGGATGGATCACTTCTAATCAAATAGAATCTGCGAGAATCGCGATGACGAGATCCGTTAAAAGAGGCGGAAAAGTATATATCAAGATTTTCCCACATAAGTCGGTAACTAAAAAGCCTGCCGAAGTGCGAATGGGATCTGGTAAAGGTTCTCCAGAGTACTGGGTAGCAGTTGTAAAGCCTGGTAGAGTAATGTTTGAAATTGAGGGTGTAACTGAAGCTCAAGCAAGAGAAGCTATGAGACTTGCTTCTCACAAGTTACCAGTTAAGTGTAAAATTGCCCAAAAAGGCCAAGAAGTAGAGGGTGGTGAAGCATAATGGAATTGAAAAAAATGAGAAATATGACAGAAATTGAGTTGAATGCTGAGCTGTTGAAGATGAAAAAGGATTTATTTAACCTTAGATTCCAACATGTTACAGGGCAACTTGAGAATCCTATCAAGGTTAGAGATGCTAAGCGTAATATTGCTAGAATCAAAACTATCCTAAAGGAAAAAGAATTAGCTAGTGTTCAAGAAAAATAGAAAGGAGGATGAACTATGGCGATTGAAAGGAATAGAAGAAAGTCAAGAGTTGGCATGGTAGTTAGTGACAAAATGGAAAAGACCATCGTTGTTGCCCTGGAAGATTCGGCAAGGCATTCTCTTTATGGGAAAGCTGTAAAAAGAACTAAAAAGGTAAAAGCCCACGATGAAGAAAACACATGCGATATTGGCGATAAAGTTAGAATTATGGAAACAAAACCATTGTCTAAGGACAAAAGATGGAGACTTGTTGAAATAGTAGAGAAAGTTAAGTAAGGAGGCGCGCGACAATGATTCAAACTGAAACTAGACTGAGAGTCGCTGACAACTCCGGAGCAAAAGAGCTTCTTTGCATCAGAATACTTGGTGGTACAGGAAGAAAGTATGCTCATATTGGAGATGTTATCGTTTGCGCCGTAAAAGATGCTTCACCTGGTGGCGTAGTAAAAAAAGGTGAGGTTGTAAGAGCTGTTGTAGTTAGAACAAAAACAGGTGCTAGAAGAAATGACGGCAGCTATGTAAAGTTCGACCAAAATGCGGCAGTAATTATTAAAGAAGATATGAATCCACAAGGAACTCGTATTTTCGGACCAGTTGCAAGAGAGCTTAGAGATGCAGGATTTATGAAGATTGTTTCTCTAGCACCAGAAGTTCTATAGGAGGTACAGAATGCATATCAAAAAGAATGACATGGTAGTAGTACTTACTGGTAAGGACAAAGGTAAGACTGGTAAAGTACTAAAGGTAATGCCAAAAAGTGATCAAGTCCTTGTTGAAAAAATCAACATGCAGACTAAGCATCAAAAACAAACAAGAACAGCTGCTGCTGAAATTAGACACCAAGAAGGTCCACTTCACATTTCTAATGTAATGCTAGTTGATAGCAAGACAAAAAAAGGAACAAGAGTTGGAACTAAAATAGAAGGTGACAAAAAAGTTAGAGTTTCAAAAGCTAGTGGCGAAGTAATTAAATAAGAAAGGAGGAGACGATTTTGACAGCAAGATTAAAGGAAACTTATAAAAATGAAGTATTCAATGGATTAATGGAGCACTTCAAGTATGGGAATGTGATGGAAGTTCCTAAGTTAGAAAAAGTTACAATTAATATTGGACTAGGTGAAGCTAAGGAAAATTCAAAGGCAATGGATGTTGCAGTAGGTGAGCTTGCAATTATTGCAGGACAAGCTCCTGTAATTACTAGAGCAAAGAAATCTATAGCAAACTTTAAAGTAAGACAAGGTATGCCAGTAGGAACAAAGGTTACTTTAAGAGGCGAAAAAATGTATGAATTTGTAGATAAATTCTTCAACATCGCTCTTCCTAGAGTAAGAGATTTCAAGGGTGTAAGTAACAATTCATTTGATGGTAGAGGAAATTACTCTATGGGTATCAAAGAGCAACTTATTTTCCCTGAAATCAATTATGATCAGGTGGATAAAGTAAAAGGTATGAATATAGTGTTTACAACAACGGCTAAAACAGACGAAGAAGCAGCAATGCTACTAAAGCTGTTAGGTATGCCGTTCGAAAAATAGGAGGGAAACATGGCAAAAACATCTCTCAAAGTTAAACAGCAAAGAAAACCTAAGTTTTCTACAAGAGCATATACACGTTGTAGATTATGTGGTAGACCACATTCTGTACTTAGAAAATATGGAATATGCCGAATCTGTTTCAGAGAACTTGCTTACAAAGGTGAAATACCTGGTGTTAAAAAAGCAAGCTGGTAAAAGAATATTGCAAGGTTTTCCAAGTGAAAAAACCAGCAGTGAAAGGAGTAAAAAGTAATGACAATGACAGATCCTATAGCGGATATGCTAACGAGAATCAGAAATGCCAATACTGTAGCCCACGAAACAGTTGACGTACCGGCTTCTAAAATGAAGAAAGCTATTGCGGGAATACTAGTGGAAGAAGGATACATCGGTGGTTACGATGTAATCGAAGAAGGTGAAGAGCCTGGGGTTACAAAACAAGGGCTAATCAGAATCAAAATGAAATATGGTGCTGATAAAGAAAGAGTTATAACTGGAATCAAGAAGATTTCAAAGCCAGGACTAAAAGTTTATGCTAAGGCTGATGAAGTACCAAGAGTACTAGGCGGTTTAGGCATAGCAATTGTTTCTACATCAAGTGGGGTAATCACTGATAAAGAAGCGAGAAAATTAGGAGTTGGTGGAGAAGTTATTTGTTGGGTATGGTAGGAGGAATAGACTATGTCAAGAATTGGATTAAAACCAATTAGCATTCCTGCCGGAGTAGAAATTACAGTTGGAAATAAAAATGTAATAACTGTAAAAGGCCCAAAAGGAGAGCTAACACAAGATATTAGTAACTTAATTACAGTTACAATAGAAGATGCTACTGCTACTTTTTCAAGAAAAGGTGATAGCAAAAATGAAAAAGCTCAACACGGATTAGCAAGAGCACTAGTTGCAAACATGATCATTGGAGTAACAGAAGGTTACGAAAAAAGATTAGAGCTAAACGGAGTTGGATACAAGGCTGATAAAAAGGGAAATACTCTACATATGAATTTAGGATTTTCTCATCCAGTTGAAATGGTTGACCCAGATGGTATTACAACTGAGACACCAGAACAAACTGTAGTACTTGTAAAAGGAATAGATAAAGCGATTGTAGGAAACTACGCAGCTAATATTCGTGCATTGAGAAAGCCAGAGCCATATAAAGGTAAAGGAATTAAATATGCAGGCGAGCAAATAAGACGTAAGGAAGGAAAAGCTGGTACAAAAGCTTAGAAAGGAGTAGAACATGGCAAAAGATAGTAAAACAGCAAAACGTGTTGCAAGACACAAAAGAGTAAGACAGAATTTGCACGGAACTCCTGAGAAGCCAAGATTGTGCGTTTTCAGAAGTCTTAAAAATATGTCTGCTCAAATTATTGACGACGTTTCAGGTGTTACATTAGTATCAGCATCTACATTGGATAAAGAGCTAAAAGAAACAATCACAAACGGTGGAAATAAAGAGGCTGCTAAGCAAGTTGGAGAACTACTTGCTAAGAGAGCTGTAGCAAAGGGTATAGAAGTAGTTGCTTTTGATAGAGGCGGATTTATATACCACGGAAGAGTTAAAGAGTTAGCTGACGGAGCGAGATCCGGCGGTCTTAAGTTCTAACAGGGAGGATACAATAGAATGTTCAAAAAAATAGATGCATCCAAGCTAGAATTAAAAGAGACTATCGTAAACATCAGAAGAGTAGCAAAGACTGTTAAAGGTGGTAGAAACATGCGTTTCAGCGTAACAGTAGTTGTTGGAGATGGTGAAGGTCACGTTGGCGTAGGTCTTGGAAAAGCTCAGGAAATTCCTGAAGCAGTAAGAAAAGCTACAGAGGATGCAAAGAAAAATTTAATTTTCGTTCCAACAGTAGGAACAACAATTCCACACAGAAATCTTGGAATCTTTGGTGCAGGAAGGGTATTATTAATGCCAGCTGCTGAAGGTACAGGAGTTATCGCAGGTTCATCAGTACGTACAGTATTAGAATCAGCAGGAATAAAAGATATCAGAGCAAAGTCAATCGGTTCTAATAACACAGGAAACATGGCTTATGCAACAATAGCAGGATTAAAATCTCTAATGACAGTAGAAAAAGTTGCTAATCTTAGAGGTAAAACTAAAGAAGAAATTTTAGGATAGGAGGAGAGTTGATATGGCAAAAATGTTGAAAATAACTTTAACGAAAAGCACAATTGGCGCTTCCCCTAAACAAAGAAAAGTTGTAGAAGCGTTAGGTTTAAAGAAGGTAAATAATTCAGTGGAACTAATTGATAGCCCTGTTACCAGAGGAGCAGTTAACAAAGTTGCTCACCTTCTTACCGTAGAAGAACTGTAAGAGAGGAGGTACGTTAATGAAACTTCATGAATTAAGAAAAGTTCCAGGAGCTACTAAAAACAGAAAAAGAAAAGGTAGAGGAACAGCTACTGGCCAAGGTAAAACAGCTGGTAGAGGTATGAACGGCCAAAACTCTAGAAGCGGTGGCGGTGTAAGACCTGGATTTGAAGGGGGCCAAATGCCTCTTTACAGAAGAATACCAAAGAGAGGATTTACAAATATTTGGGGCAAAGAATATGCCGAAGTAAATGTAGAATCTTTAAACAAATTTGATGCAGGAACTGTTGTAACAATTGAACTGCTTAAAGAAGCAGGACTAGTTAAGCAGGTTAAAGATGGAGTTAAGATACTTGGTAACGGTGAACTTGAAAAAGGTATTACTGTGCAAGCTCAAAAATTCACAAAATCAGCTGCAGAAAAAATAGAAGCTGCCGGAGGAAAGGCAGAGGTGATCTAAGATGGAAATGCTAAGAACTATTGGAAAAGCGTGGAAAATTGCAGAAATTAGAAAAAAAATAATTTTTACACTTCTAATGCTAGTAATATTCAGAATTGGGTCTAACATCCCAGTTCCGAATATTGACAGACAAATCTTGGCAGAGGCTTTTGGAGATGGAACAGGATTATTTGCATTGTTCAACCTGTTTTCAGGTGGATCTTTCGGAAGCTTAACAATATTCGCATTAAGCATCACACCTTATATTACTGCTTCGATCATCATGCAACTTCTAACAATGGTAATACCAGCGTTAGAAAGAATGGCTAGAGAAGGAACAGATGGCAGAAAGAAAATGGCTAGGATCACAAGATACCTTACAGTAGTTATGGCATTGATTCAGGCAATAGGTGTATCAGTAGGAATGTTCAGACAAGCTTTAATTAGCACTGATTTCTTCTCTGTTGCACTAGTAATATTAGTACTTACAGCAGGTACAGCATTCCTAATGTGGTTAGGCGAAAAAATAAACGAAAATGGAATTGGAAATGGTATTTCTCTAATTATATTTGGAGGAATTATAGCTTCTCTTCCATCAGCAGTTCAGCAGACCTGGGTAAGCTTACAAGCTGGAGAAGTTAGTTACATTTCAGTAGGATTGTTCGTATTATTTGCAATTGTGGTTATAGTAGGAATTATTATAATTCAAGAAGGGCAAAGACGAATTCCAGTTCAATATGCAAAAAGAGTGGTTGGAAGAAAGATGTATGGCGGACAAGCTACACATATTCCATTAAAAGTAAATCAAGCAGGAGTTATTCCGGTAATTTTTGCAATGTCTTTAATGCAATTTCCACTTACAATTACTTACTTTATGGATCCTACTTCAAGCTTTACTACTTGGGTTACACAATGGCTTTCACCAGTGGAATCTCCGGGAGTTTGGTTTTATTCAGCACTTAGCATAGTATTTATTATGTTCTTTACATATTTTTATACAACTGCTACATTTAACCCAGTTGAAGTGGCTGATAATATGAAAGCTAATGGAGGATTTATTCCAGGCATTAGACCAGGCAGAGCTACTGTAGAATACTTACAAAGAACGAGCTCAAGGCTTACTTTTGTAGGAGGAATATTCTTAGCGGCGATAGCTACTCTTCCAATGATTGTAGGACAATTCACCACATTAAATGTAATGTTTGGAGGAACTTCCTTACTAATCGCAGTAGGTGTTGCCTTAGATACTATGAAGCAACTAGAGCAACAGTTGCTAACTAGAAACTATCAAGGATTTTTAAAGTAGGAGGGAAGGATGAAAGTTGTATTATTAGGCCCTCCAGGGGCAGGTAAAGGCACTGTTGCAGATAAAATTGTGGCAAAGTATAATTTACCACATATTTCAACAGGGGACATTTTTAGAGAAAACATTAAAAATGAAACTGAACTAGGGAAGAGAGCAAAGGCTTTTATGGATAAAGGTGAGCTAGTACCAGACTCACTGGTAATAGAAATAGCTTTAGACAGAATTAGCAAAGATGACTGTGAAAAAGGATTCCTTCTAGATGGATTTCCAAGGACAGTTGAACAAGCTGAGTCTTTATCAAAGTACTTAGAAGAAAATGATGATAAGTTAGATGCAGTAATAAATATTGATGCCCCAAAAGAACTTCTTATGTTCAGAATGGTAGGAAGAAGGTTATGTAGAAACTGTGGTAAGATTTATCATACTACTAACATGCCATCTAAGGTTGAAAATGTGTGTGACGCATGCGGAGGCGAGCTTTATCAAAGAGCAGACGACGTAGAGGAAACAGTTGAAAACAGAATCGATGTTTATGAATCACAAACAAAGCCTTTAATTGATTACTATACTGAGAAAAAAGAACTTACAAGCATTGACGGTTCAGCGAATGCGGATCATACCTATGAGCAGGTTGTAGAGGTTTTGGGTAACTAATTATGATAATGATCAAATCTCAAAGAGAAATAGAAATTATGCGTGTATCTGGGAACGTAACAAAACAAATTCTAGCAAGTTTAGAAGACTTTATTAAACCAGGCATAACAACAGCAGATGTAGACCAGTATGTGTTTGAAATAATTAAAGATAATGGTATGATTCCATCCTTTAAAGGCTATGGTGGATTTCCAGGAAATATTTGCACTTCAATAAATGAAGAAATTGTTCACGGCATTCCGAATAAAAAGAGGAAGCTGAACGAAGGAGATATTTTAAGTGTAGATGTAGGTTGTACCTACCAAGGATATATTACTGATGCCGCACGTACTTACAAGGTAGGAAAAGTTAGTAAAGAGGCTGAGGCTTTAATAGAATCAGCTAAGAATGCCTTCTTTAAAAGCCTTGAGTACTGCAAAGTTGGATGTAGAATTTCTGATATATCTTACACAATACAATCAAATGTAGAGGCGGATGGTTTTGGGATTATTAGAGAATTAGTTGGTCATGGCGTTGGACAAAACTTACACGAAGATCCCCCAATACCGAATTATGGGAAACCAGGTAAAGGGACAAGATTGCAAAAAGGGATGGTATTGGCCATAGAGCCTATGATTACTGAAGGTGACTATCAAGTAGAAGTACTTCCAGATAATTGGACTTACGTAACCCTTGACAGGAAGCTTTCAGCACATTACGAAAACACTGTAGTCATAACAGATGGGGAACCAGAACTGTTGACCTATTAGCAAACAATATGAGGTATAAAATATGTCAAAAAAAGATGTAATAGAAGCAGAAGGC
>CAYJHC010000081.1:0-8657 GCA_964370075.1 uncultured Oscillospiraceae bacterium
ATACTTTCCAAAGTTTTGGAACTTCAGAGCTAGGTGGAAAACTTCTAGCTGAAGGAAAAGATATTGAAGCTGATGTGGTTACTATGAGCTCTTATTACTTAGATTCAGCGCAAAATGATCATAGCATGTTTAAAGAATTAGATTTTGAAGTAAATACAAACGATGAATATCCAAGTTTCTATGCGCCATTCTTAGCTAACCAAGGTGCACTTTTGATAAACACTGATGAGATAGAAGCTCAAGGATTAGAGGTACCAACATCTATCAAAGATTTGGCTGATCCAATGTACGAAGGAGCTATATCGGTAGTAGATATTGCAGGTTCTTCAACAGCATGGTTAATGATTCAAGCTTTAGTAAATGAATATGGAGAAGAAGAAGCTCAGACAATTCTTGAAGGAATATATAAGAATGCAGGAGCTCACTTAGAAGAATCAGGCTCAGGCCCTATTAAAAAAGTTAGGGCAGGGGAAGTAGCTATAGGTTTTGGACTTAGACACCAAGCGGTTGCGGACAAGGCAGATGGACTTCCAATTGATTATGTAGATCCAACTGAAGGAAACTTCACACTAACAGAAAGCTTAGCTGTGGTAGATAAGGGAGATGACACTAACCCGTTGGCGATGGAAATGGTGCAGTGCCTAATTGATAATGGTAGAGAAGCTTTAATGGAGTACTACCCAGTACCACTGTATGAAGGTGAAGAAGCTAATGCTGATGCAATCTCTGAAAATTCAAAGGTATTCGGTGAGCCATTGACAGTAGAATTACTACAAAGACATGAAGAAATTTCAGAAAATGCAAAAAAATAAAAGTATAAAACTATAGGCTTTCTGAGAATATGGAAATATTCTAGGAAGGCAAAAGATAAGTATATAAATTATAGAAAAGGATAAGAGATGTGCAGGCTTAGGCTTGCACATCTTACGAGGTAAATAATGATAACATATAAACTATTAACACCAGGGCCACTGACAACTACTGACACAATAAAAGAGCAAATGATGGTAGATCATTGCACTTGGGATAACGACTATAAAACAGTAACTCAAGAAATAAGAGAAGAACTTTTGAAAATCGCTCACGTTTCAAGTGACGAATACACAACTGTCCTTATGCAAGGGAGCGGGACTTTTGGTGTGGAATCAGTAATAACTAGTTCTATAGGAGAAAATGAAAAAGTTTTGTTTATTTCCAATGGAGCCTATGGCGAGAGAATGATAAAGATTGCGAAGCAAGCGAAGGTGAACTACGTACCTTATGAATGCCATTATAATGAACAACCAAATGTTGCGGAAATCGCGAAAATCCTTGATGGAGATAAAGATATTACTCATGTTGCTATGGTTCATGGAGAAACTACTTCTGGGATTTTAAATGACATTGAAGCAGTAGGTAAGGTGGTAAAAGATAGAAATCTAGTTTATATAGTAGATGCTATGTCTACTTTTGGAGGAGTGGATATAGATGTCAAGGGGCTAAAGATTGACTATATTATCAGTTCGGCTAACAAATGTATCCAAGGAGTTCCAGGGTTTTCCTTTATAATTTGTAGAAAAACTGAACTAGATAAATGCAAAGGCAAGGCTAGAAGTCTTTCTCTCGACCTTTATGACCAGTGGGCTGGCATGGATGGAGATGGAAAGTGGAGATTTACTTCACCAACACATGTTGTGCTAGCTTTTAGGCAAGCTTTAAGAGAACTAAATATTGAAGGCGGAGTTAAGGCTCGTCAAGATAGATATACGACAAGCAACACAATATTAATTGATAGAATGTTAGACATGGGAATAAAGTCTTATGTAGATAGGACTCATCAAAGCCCGATAATAACTACATTTTTTATGCCTTTAGGAACTGATTTTGAAAGCATGTATAACTTTGTTAAAGAGAGAGGATATGCAATTTATCCAGGAAAGGTAACTGAGGCAGATACTTTTAGAATTGGAAACATTGGCGAGATATATAGCGAAGACATGGAAAAACTATGCGATATATTTAAGGAGTACTTTAAGAAGTAGTGCCAAGAGAATTATAAAAACTTGGGGGCAATAAATAAACCAAGATTCGAACCTTTGAAAAAAGGATGATAAATTTGACGCTACTTTAAGAAATAAGGAGAAAGAAATGAAAAAAATTGAAGCAGTTATTTTTGACTGGGCAGGAACTACAGTAGACTTTGGCTCTTTTGCACCAGTTCAAGCATTTATTGAAGCATTTAAAAAGTTTGGAATTACACCTACGGTTGCAGAAGTACGTGCTCCAATGGGGATACTAAAGTGGAAGCATATTGAAGCAATGATGAATATGGATAGAATTTCTTCTGAATGGAAAAAAATCAATGGAAGAGATTTCACAAAAGAAGATATAGATGCAGTATATGAGGCAAGTGAAACTTCTATAATGGAAATATTACATAACTTTGCAAACCCAAAACCATATGTATTAGATGCAATAGCTGACCTTAGAGCTAGAGGTATCAAAGTAGGATCAACTACAGGATATACAGACGAAATGATGGGGATTGTAGCGCCAAAAGCTAAAGAAAATGGATATGATCCTGACTTCTGGTGTAGCGCAAACTCGGTAAACGATATTGGAAGACCTTACCCATACATGGTGTTTAAGAATTTTGAGGTTCTAGGCCTAATGGACGTTAAGTCAGTAATAAAAGTTGGAGATACAATTGCAGATATCAAAGAAGGTAAAAATGCTGGACTAATTTCAGTTGGAATAGTTGAGGGGAGTTCAATTATGGGGCTTTCAGAGGAAGAGTATAACAGTCTATCAGATGATAAGAAGGCAATTGAAGGCGCAATTGTAGAGCAGGCTTACAAAGAAGCAGGAGCAGATTATATTATTAAGAATATGTCAGAGCTTATTCCTTTAATTAATAAATTAGAAAAGTAAATTAAAGAAAATGTTTATGATAATACGCCACAGTTGTAGGCGTATTATTTTTTAAGTGGAGGATACATGTCAATTATTAATGAACAGGGAGATGAAAATACATCTTGGCTTAGGAAAGAATATATAGAAAAAAATATAAAAGGGGAAGCAAAAAAACTATATGAAAGGGACACCAATGTATTTTTGCATCAAAATTTAAGTACACCTGTTTTGCAGGTGATTGATTATTGTCAAGGGGCATATCTTTTTGATTATGATGGGAAAAAATACTTAGATATGCATGGAAATGGAGTCCATAATGGGGGCTTTAATAACCCTGAAATTATTGAAGCTGCAATTGCTGCCCTAAATGAAAAGAGAACTTTTACACCTAGAAGATATACAAATAAAGGGGCGGTTGAGCTAGCAGAAGCTCTTGTAGACTGTGCTCCACAGGAACTTACTAGAGTTCTATTTGCTCCAGGTGGAAGTGAAGCCATAGAAATGGCAATAGGGGTAGCCAAGTATGTAACTGGTAACTATAAAACTATATCGTTTTGGGACTCATTTCATGGTGTAGGTATGCAAGCTTCAAGTGTAGGCGGAGAACTGCTATTTAATAAGGGTAGAGGCCCCATGGTACCGGGAGCCTTTCACGTGGATTTCCCAAATTACAAAGATAACCCTTGGGGCTTTGACAAGCAAATTGATGTGGATAATGAAGTGCTAAGGCAGATGAAAAACATATTTGAAAAAGAAGGAGAGATTGCTTGTGTAATTGGAGAGCCAATTAGCGCAACTCCAGTAGTTCCTACTGAATACTTTTGGCAGGAAGTAAAAAAACTTTGTGATGAATATGGAGCATTGTTGATTTTTGATGAGGTAATAGAAGGATTCTGTAGAACTGGAACCTTTTTTGCTTGTCAACAATTTGTTACACCCGATATATTGGTTTTGGGGAAATCACTGGGAGGAGGGCTAGTTCCCTTTGCAGGAATACTTACTAAAGAAAAATATAATATTCTGCAAGAGTACTCAGTTGGCCACTATACTCATGAAAAGAATGGGCTTTGTGCTTCAATAGGTTTGGCGCAAGTTAAATTCCTTGTTGAAAATAATATTATGGAAAACGTTAAAACTGTTGGAAGCTACTTCATGGAAGAGTTAAAGAAGCTTTGTGAAGACTATGAGTTCTTTGGGTATCCATCAGGTTTAGGGCTGCATCTAGGATTATGTGTAGTAAAAGATAAAGACTCTATGGAAAAAGATTGTGAACTGGCAGAGAAGATAATGTATAAATCTATGGAAAAGGGATTAGCATTTAAGTTAATTGAAGGAAGTGTAATAACTCTTAGGCCAGCTTTAATAATTACAAAAGAGGATGTGAACTTTGCAATTAATATTTTAAGAGATTGTGCAAAGTTAAAGTAGGCTTAAGCTAGTGGGCCACTATCATATTTTGTATGAGGAAATATTGAGTGTTAAAGATATTATGTTTATTAATAATTATAGAAATAAGTTTACCAAATATGAGAGGAATAGATGCAAGAAAGGAGAGCGGAGCTAAGTTAAAGTTATTCGCAAAACTAATATGGAAAAGAAGATTCATAAGGCTGAAGGGGATGTAAATATAAGCGAGCTTAGAGAAGGTTGGCAGGAAAAAAATCTTATAGGAGAAACTAAAAAGGACTTAACAGAGGATCATAGTTATTTTTTAGAGCAGGCCTTATCTACGCCTTGTTTAGATACTGCTGAAAAGGTGGAAGGAGTATATATTTATGATGGGAATGGAAAGAGGATATTTGATTTTCATGGAAATAGTGTTCATCAACTAGGATACAACCATCCGAAACTAGTCGAGGCTTTACTATTACAAATAAATACGCTGTCCTTTTCTCCACGTCGATATGCAAACAAAAAGGCTACAGAATGCGCCAAGAAGCTATGTGAATTAATGCCAGGCGGAGACTATAAACTGCTATTTACAACAAGTGGTGCAGTTTCTAATGAAACAGCATTAAAGTTGGCAAGGAGAAAAACTGGAAAGTATAAAGTTCTAGCGGCAGAAGATTCCTTTCATGGCGCTACTTACTACACCATAGGAGTTGGAGGAACAGATCATTTTAGAAAGGGCTTAGAGCCTTTTCAAGATGGAGTCTTTCACTATCCACATTACTCTTCTTATCAAGGCGATGATCCAGACGGGGAAAAAGCCATTGAATATATTGAAAAAGTCTGCAAGACGGAAGAAATAGGTGCTTTAATTGCGGAACCCATAAGGTGCACTGATGTGCAGATACCTCCTGTAGAATATTGGAGAAAAATAAGGAAGATTTGCGATGAACATAATGTGGTATTAATATTTGATGAAATTCCAACTGCCCTTGGAAGAACAGGAAATATGTTTGCCTTTGAAAGGTTTGGAGTTGTTCCAGATATTCTGACACTAGGAAAAGGCTTAGGTGGTAGCTTGGTGCCATTTTCTGCAGTAATTGGGAAAAAAGAATTTGATGTTTGTGGAGATACCTCTATGGGACATTTTACTCATGAAAAGAATCCTTTAGGAAGTGCAGTTGCTGTAGCTCTAATTGAAGAGCTATATGAAAGCAAATTACTTGAAAGATCCAACTCTATCGGAAGATATATGAAAGACAGGGTTTTAGAGATTGACAATAAAACAGACCTTATAGGAGATGTAAGACAGGCCGGAGCCTTGGTAGGGGTAGAACTTGTAACGGATAAGGGAACTAAAGAGAAAGCAAGTAACTTGGCAGAGAAAGTTTTATATGAATGCCTATCCCTAGGCTTGAGTTTTAAGGTTTCTTGCGAAAATGTGCTTACTCTATCACCACCGCTGACCATAACAGATAAGGAGCTAAAAGAGGCAATGGATATATTTGAAGCAGGAATATTTAACTCTCTATAGAAGGAAATATTGTAGAGAGATTCAAACGTAAGAGCAGTGTTGGGGTTTAGAAGGCGCTATTTGATAAGCAAAGGCAGGCGGGGAAGACAGCAGCGAAAGCAAAAATTAACTATTAATTCTCCCAATAGTTTGTATATGTATATAAAAAAATGATATAATATATACATATGTATTGATAATGACTTGGATGTGACTAGCTAGTTAAGGGAGGAGAAGTAATGCAAGTTGAAATATTAATGATAATATTTAATATAGTTTTCTTTATTCATAACCTGTTCTTTATGAAGCTGCTAGAACGAATTTTTGGGACAAAGAGTTCCAATGTAAAGATTTTTTTCTTTAGCCTAACTAGTGGTACAGTGGGGACGGTTTTTTTGATATTTTTTGGAAGTATGTCCTCTTTAGGTTATTTAATAATGCTGGGGGTATATTTGATAACTGTTATTTTATATACTAACGGTCACTCTCCTTTATTAAAGGTGACGGCAGTCTTAATCTTTAATATTCACATTATGGTAACTAGGGCGATAATTACTTCGGTCATTTCAATGGTGACAGGGATTACTATTCTAGAACTTTGTATATATGAAATTCCATTTTGGTCTGTTTTGATATTAACATCAATGTGTAGTACCCTGCTAACAGCTGGGATGTTATATATAATCCCTGAGAAATACTTAAAATCTATGGGTCAAAAGACTGCCCAAGTTAGACTGTATATAATAATAGCAACACTAGCAAATATATATTTAATTGCAAATGGAATGGTGTATATAGTGGATGTTCAGGTGCCAAATTTGCCTTTACATCAAATTATTGCAGCAGTGACATGGCTTCTGGTTACATATTCAGGAATATTTATGCTTGTGGGCTTTGATATGCTTAGAGAAAGTAAAAATCGTCTAGAGACTAAGATAGAAAAGGATAGGGTATATAAAGACGCGCTAATTAACCATGTTCAAACTGTTATAGAAATAAATTGCTCAAAAAATCTTTTGCTAAAAGTTGTAGAAAATGACACTCGCGAAGTATTGAGCGGATTAGAAAAAAGCCAGGGAAAAGACCTAAAGTACACAGAGTACAGCGTGAAGAGAATTGATGCTATAGTACACCCGGAAGACAAAGAATATGTTTTGTATTATGAGTCGCTAAATAATATCTTAAATCAATATGAAAGTGGCAATACAAAATTTGATTATGAGTATAGAATCCTTCAAGCTGATAATTCCTATAGATGGGTAAGAGACTTTTTTTCTATTAAAAGAAAAGAAGAAGGGGATATTGTAGCTATAAAAACCACAGTAGATGATATACATGAAATGAAAATACAAGAAGCAAAACTTCGTATAGGAATTGAAAAAGATCCTTTGCTGTCAACCCTTTACAACAGAAAAACAACTGAAGAGTTAATTAAAACCCATTTGGAAGATGGAAAAGATGGGGTGGTGATGTTGATTGATTTGGATAATTTCAAGGGAATAAATGATAGTTTTGGACATGCGTATGGCGACCAAGTTTTAAAAGAAGCTTCTGGAAGTATAGAAAGGTACTGTAGGGGTGATGATATAGTTGGAAGACTAGGTGGAGATGAGTTTATTGTGTTCCTAAAGGGAAAGATTCCGAATAGCGAAATCAAAAAGAAGGCGGATAATATTTGCAAAGCGATTTTTTCTGAACATAAGACTAGTGAGGGGAAAAACGTTATTTTGTCTTGCTGTATAGGGATTGCTATAGCTTATAAAGATGGAGATTCCTATAAAGAATTATATGAAAACTCAGATAAGGCTATGTACGTATGTAAAGATTCTGGAAAGAACAATTACGCGTTTTATGAAAATGTAGAGAATAAATTATCAAAACAATTATAAATATATATAAGATGAAACCCTTTACTGGTGATACCAGTAAAGGGTTTTGTGGTCTTATATAGAAATAATATGTATGGCTGATGATTAAATATCTGTACGAGCTAGAATATAAGCAGGTGACTTCCTGATGGTATTAAAGACTGGGAATAATCCTACTATTATCATAAAACCTAAGATAATTACATTAGTTGCAATTAAAACTGGCAGATTTGCCATTACAAAAGGTTCTAATAGTGACACAGATCGCAAAATATAGAAAGAAAGAATAATTCCAGGAACAGATGCTAAGGTGAAAATAGCAATTATTTCGCCTATAAACATTTTATAAATATCTGACTTTTTAACACCTATGGATCTGTATATGCCTACTTCTTTAATTCGAGACAAGAAGGAAGATCTAGAAATTAAATAAATGATCAATAAGGACACCGCTGACACAATCACCCCTATAATATATAAGGTCTGGTTAGAATCTTTAACAGATGAATCGTAATCTCTTTTACTAATTTCATAGCTGTCTTTACCCTTTATTCCCATAGTATCAAGCTGGCTTAATACTAAAGCCTTGTCGCTTGTATGAATAGAAATACGCGTACTATTGCCCATAATATATTCTTCTAAAGTTGAGGCATTGACTAAGTATTCATTATTAAAATCGCTTTCATAATATCCGACAACCTTTAAAACTTGATTGCCTATTTCAATTTTATCACCTAAATCATGTTCATATTTTAAATTTTCATTGATGATAACATCGGAAGGATTGACAGGAAGCTTACCTTCATCTAAATCAAGATTTTCTACTTTGGTATAATCAAGAATCTGAGAAGTGCCACTAAAAGTTATGAAGTCAGCAATTTCTATAACTGCAGGTTCACTAAGGTAGATAGAAGGGTTTCCAGTATTAACAATACCAACGATAGTATACTCGTCAAGAATAGATGCTCCAATAAAGTCTTCGGGCTTTAGCAAAC
>CAYJHC010000082.1:0-8031 GCA_964370075.1 uncultured Oscillospiraceae bacterium
AAAAATATATTGATCCTAAAGTGATTTTAGCATGTCATTTTCCATATGAACATTTAGACGAATATGGATGGATAAAAGCTACGAAAAAAAGTAATGAAAAAATGAAAGATGATTTGTTAAAGGTTATTTTTTTAGAAGATATAGGGGAAGAGCATAGATTCAACTTTGAAAAATAAACGAAAAGTTTATGTTAATGCTACAAAAATGAATTTCAAAAAAGCAATTTTTCTGCAATGCTGCAGTGAGATTGCTTTTTTATTTTTTGTGTGAATAAACTTGATTGATAAGGAAAAATCAACGGAGAAGATTATCTAGCTAATCTCGAAATATGGAATGAGCATTTAAAGCTATAGGACTAGCATTTTTGGTTCTTTTTTCCTTGTTTGGGTAGTTAAAACTTGTGGTAGTTTTATGGATGTGAAGATACATATTAGAACACAAAGAAAGGACATAGTGTTATGATGGTGGTGCATAATTGTAATGCAATAATAAAATTTAAATGATATAATATCAAGTATATCTACGCTTTTGTTTTTATGGTTATAAAGGGAATATGATGAGTTCAAAAAGAATTGAAAACTTAATAGAGGCAGTCAGACCAATTTTAGCAGCGACGTCAGATGCTATGTGTATTTTGAATAATGATGATGAAATTGTTTATACAAATTCGTTTTATGAAAAAATGATAAAACGAGGAAGCACAGAACTTGTAGCAGATGGTAAAGAAGTTTTTGATGGTCAAGAAAAAATTGCGAAGGTAATTGTTTATCATGATAATTCTGAAGTGAATAGATTGAGACGAGAGCTTGATAGATTGAATCAAAAGCTTAGAAAGGTAGAAACCAAGTACACTTTTCAAGATATCATTGGAGAAGACACACAATTACAAGAAGTAATAAAGACTGCGAAGATTGTAGCAATGACACCTGCAACGATCATGATTAGAGGTGAAAGTGGCGCTGGTAAAGAAATCATTGGAAAATGAGGAAGATGTAATAATGATACAGAGACCACATTTAGGATCAGAAGACTTTGCATACTATCAAGAAGAAATTCCGGGAGTAATGTTTATGCTTGGATGCGGTAACAAAGAAGGAACTTCTGGTAGTCTGCATAGCTCAATATTAAATATTGACGAGGATTCCTTTGAGTATGGAGTGAAAATATTTGGAAATATCGCAAAAAATATCTGCGGAAAATAGATAAAGCGTACATAGACCAACTAATTACGGTTAGTTGGTCTATTTTAGTGTACCCAGCATGGGCATACTCTTAAGGGTTAAAGTCACTAACTAGCCCTAGTAGTGGGAAAGACATAGCCCTACTATATGTAAATGTGGTATATGAGAACTATTGGTAGATTGTAGGTTGCTTTGAGCTGAAAAGGTTGAAGTTTAATGCTTATGATATACTTATTATATAATATAAATCTTGTGATATAATTATATAATAAACAAAGTTATTCAGTGAGGTGTGCAGAATTATGAAAAGTAAAACTTTAGCAAATATCGAATCGGATTGGGCGACTTTTTTTGATTATTCATATGATGGTATTATCATAGCAGATGGAGAAGGAAAGATAGTCTATATGAATAAGGCTAGTGAAGAACTGGAAGAAACACCTACAAGCCATATAATTGGAAGAAATGCAAGGGAGCTAGAAGAAGAAGGCACCTATGAAAAGTCCGTAACTTTGATGGTTTTGCAGAGCAAAAAAACTGAAAGCATATCCCAATTCAAGCTGGGGAAACAACTTGTAATAACAGGGACTCCAATATTTGAAGATGGTCGAATCAAATGGATATATATTAATGAAAGAGATGTAACAGAATTAGCCGAAATTAAAAAAGATGTTGAAAGATATAAGAAAAAACTAGATGATCTTAGGAAGGAAAAAATTGGAGCCTGTGATGATTTTGTTGTATCAAGTATAGAAATGAAAAAAATTGTAAGTCAACTTAAGAGGGTTGCAACAACAGAGGCTACAGTCTTGATGGAGGGGGAGTCAGGAGTCGGGAAAGATGTTCTAGCTAGGTGGACTCACAAAAATAGCAATAGAAAAAGTAAACCTTTTGTTAAAATTGATTGCAGTGCACTTCCAGAGAGCCTTTTTGAATCAGAATTTTTTGGATACGAAAAAGGGGCATTTACTGATGCAAAAGGCGAGGGGAAGATAGGGTTGATAGAAACAGCCAATGGAGGAACCTTGTTTTTAGACGAGATTGGTGAGATGCCAATTAATATGCAAGTAAAACTTTTGAGAGTGCTGCAAGACAAAACATATATTCCAGTAGGAGCTGTAAAGGAAAAGCGCGCAGATATAAGAGTTATAGCTGCAACAAATAGAAATTTAGAAGAGATGATTGAAAATAAATCATTTAGAAAGGATCTATTTTACAGACTTAATGTAATCCCTATCAAAGTACCTTCACTTAGAGAGAGGAGAGAAGATATAATTTCTCTTATAGGGCATTTTGCAGATGAATACAACAAGAAGTATGGATTAAGGAAAAAAATATCTCCAGCAGCATTAAACTTATTGTACAATTATTCTTGGCCAGGGAATGTCCGTGAAGTGGGAAATGTAATAGAAAGATTATTTGTTATGGTTTCAGAAAATACAATACATGTGGAAGATGTGTTGCTCATTAATCCTAGCATTAGTAAAAAACCTCTCATTGTAGAGACTAAAAGCGGAATATCATATCAGACAGCAATAGATGCATTTGAGCAAGATTATTTTTATCAAGTATTGCAACAAGGCATGCGACTTTCAGAAATTGCAATGTCTATTGGGATGTCAGAAAGTACATTGAAAAGAAAATTGAGAAAATATAATTTATCTCCTAAGGTAAAAATGGAATAAAAGGTCAAAAGTGACACAAAGGTCAAATTTGACACTTTGCTAAAAACTGTTAAATTCACTGTAAAATGGTAGAATTGTTTAAGAGAATTAAAAAAAAGGTCAAAAATGGCCTTTTTTTAATTCTCTTATTTGTTGTTTGCTGTGCAAAGTGTTGAAATTCAGTGCTTTTTCCTTTGGCATAAGTCTTGCACTATATGCTAGGCAAGCAACATAAAGCATGGGCTGAAAAGGGTATGTTAGGAAGTGTAGACTGAGAAAGTAAAATAGCAAGAATCATAGGAAGAAAAAGCATAGCCCAAGTAAGCAGAAACATTAAGGCTAGGAGAAAATTATTTTAGGAATTTATTGAATTTTTAAGGAGGGGTATTATGGCAGTATCAGAAAGAAAACAATTTATAATGGATTGGATAACAGAAAGGGAAGAACAATTTTCTAAGTGGCACAGTACTATTTGGGATTATGGAGAAACAGCATGGAGAGAATACCGTTCAGCTAAGTGGTATGTAGACCTGCTAGAAAAAGAAGGCTTTGAAGTTGAAGCGGGAAGCGGAGGAATGCCAACAGCCTTCTGTGCTGTATGGAAAAATGGGGAAGGCGGACCTACAATTGGAGGTTATGCAGAGTATGACGGAATACCGGGAAACTGCCAAGCAGCAGATACAGTAGAAAGACCTAGAGATGGACTAAGCCCTCTTGCTGGTGGGCATACAGATCCTCATTCAGTTCTTGGCATAAGCAGTTTGGGAGGATTCTTAGCGGCAAAAGCAGTAATGGAGAAATATAATATAAGCGGAACATTAAAGTTCTTTGGGGAACCTGCGGAAAAGCTAAGAGCATCAAAACCAATTCATGCAGCTAGAGGTTACTATGACGATTTGGATGCAGCAATAAGCTTCCATCCATTCTATATGCTTCCTCTTTGCAATACAACTAGACTTAATACTCATTGCGGAGTAGGATATGGAGTAATGTACACCTTTACATGTGATAGCCCTGAAACTTGGATTTCATCGCCAGACGATTCTCCAATACCGGCATCACATTCAGCTACAAGATGCCCAGGAGCAACAGATGCGGTTGTACAAATGTACACAATGTCAAAAATGTACAAAGAACATATGATTTCCAATAATGTTGGCTGGTCCATGAATGAAACTATTACATTGTTAGGTCAAGCAACTGCTGATAATATCCCTGCACAGATGGGACAAATACACTATATGATTCGTGTACCAGAGGTTGAAATGGCAGAAACAGTAATAAGAATACTAGACAAAAATGCTGAGGCTGCTGCATCTGCGGCGCATTGCTCAGTGAAAAAAGACTTTATCGCAAAATCAAGACCAGGACTCCCAAATCATGTTATGGCAGATATTACTTACAAAAATCTTGAAATTGCAGGAGCACCTAAATATAGTGAAGAGGCTAGGGAAAAGGCTAGAGAAATTCAAAAGAACTTAGGATTTGAGCCTATGGATGATCCATTTATAGATGAAATTCAAAACCTAATAACTCCAGAAGAGTGTGAAAAACAGCTTAGAAAAGTTCTTCCAGAATGGCAAGAGAACTTTACATCTGACGACTATACAGAATTTTGTTGGCACGCGCCTACAGTAAGACTTTATGTTGGAAGACCAGCACTAAGACCTCCAGCACCAGGGAAAGGATATCCAGCTTGGGTAATGAACGCCCTTGGAGGAATTCCTGAGTGTATCGACCCTACTTTTGTTTCTACTTCGAAGACTATAGGAATGACAATACTGGATCTTTTGACAGATGAAGAAGCCTTGAAAAAAGCAAAAGAAGAGTTTGTGGAAAGAACAGGAGGAGGCGTTGGCGGAAGCAAATGGATTCCTTGCCTGTGTGACTATGAGCCACCACTAGATTTCAAATGGCCTGAATACATAACTACTGCAAGGGGAGAAAATCAATGGTGCATCCCAGCAGAAGGAGATGACAAATAAAGTCAATGTGTTTGTGCTACTGCAAGGGGGTGAGGGACCCCTTGCAGGTTTAAATGAAAAAATATATAACAGAAAAGGAGAGAAGCTATGAAACTAAATAATATTAACCTAGTGACGATTGTTGCTAGCGTAGTGGTAGTTGGCATAATTGCTATTAGCTTGATTGTTGCCCCTGAAGCAAGCTTAAATGTAATTAACACAATTTTTGGATTCGTTTCTACAGTGTTTGGAACGCCACTTCTATGGTTTTCTTTGGTATGTACGGGGTTGTGCGTATTCTTATCTATATCTAAGTATGGAAAAGTAAGACTAGGAGAAGGAAAGGCAGATTATTCTTTGTTTAGCTATATTTCAATGATGATTTGTGCAGGACTTGCTTCTGCAAGCGTGTACTTTTCATTTACAGAGTGGATATTTTTCTACTCAGGTCCAGCACTAGGGATAGAACCTATGTCTACTATGGCAGCTGAATATGCACCTGCATATAGTTTCACATATTGGGGACTTATAAGCTGGCCACCATTTGTAATTGCAGCTATTCCAATGGCTTTAGCATATTACAAGAGAAAAAATAAGGCGCTAAGATTAAGTGCTGTATGCGAAGATTTATTTAATCTAAAAGAAAGATCATTAGCAGGGAAGGTAATAGATATTCTATTTGCAATAACTACCCTTGGTGGACTTAGTGTTACCCTTGGACTTGGAATTCCTCTTATATCTTACTTAATATCAAAGATTTTTGGAATTCAAGATACTTTTGGACTACAAATAGGTATAGTTCTTGGAATCACTGCTATATTTACAATTACATCATATGCAGGCCTTTCTAAGGGGATGCAAAAGCTAAGTAGTCTAAATATATACATAGCAATCGTATTTGTCTTCACATTATTTATTGTAGGTCCTACCGTATTTATTATGAAATATATAACAAACGGTATTGCTCTTGCAGCAAAAGATTACTTAAATATTCTCCTTTGGACAGACCCTGTTAATAATGGAGGATTCTCTGAAGCTTGGGTAATTTTCTACATATGTTTTGCTGTAGCCTATGCACCGCTTATGTCTTTGTTTATTACCAAGATTTCGAAGGGCAGATCTCTAAGAGAGATGATAGTAAGTGCAGTAGTTGGAGGAACATTTGGTTGTATAGTACTCTTTGGAATAAATGGTGGATTTGGTATGAGTGCTCAATTGTCAGGAGAACTAGACATTGTTTCCTTATTTAATGAAGGAGGAACTGGCCCTACCATTGTAGCTATTCTAGGAATGCTTCCATTTAGTGAAATAATAAGTATAGCTGTTCTAGCACTAATGATGATTTTATTCTTAGCTACTTCAATGGATTCAGCATCATTTTCGCTAGCAGCTACATCTTCAAAGAATATCGGTGGAGACGAAGAACCTAGCAAGATGTTAAGATTATTCTGGTGTGTATTACTAGCAGCAATTCCGCTAGGGCTTATGTTTGCAGGAGCTCCTCTATCAGCAATACAAACAATATGCCTAGTTACAGCAACGCCATTTACAGTTATAATACTTGTGTTTATCTTTAAATCTATGAAATGGCTTAAAGAGGAAGTCAAGATAATTGAAGATGCAGAAGAAGCAAAATTTATTGAAAAAATTAAAAATAAATAATTACTAAGAAAAATAAAGCAAAGAAATCCGCTACAATTGTAGGGGGTTTCTTTGTAAAGTGTGGTGAGTTGAGTATAGAATAAAGCTGATTAGTAAAATCTGAAATTTAATACTAAAACTAGCACTGTAATGGGAAAGAGTTGATCCTAATAGAGATAAAGGTAGAGGTAGAGGAAGGGTAATTGATATGAAAAATTCAAATAAAAAAGAAAATATGAAGAAATATGCGGAGATGGCAAAGAAAGGCCTTTGGGAAGTGAACGACGATAAAGTTCGCGCCTTTTACGAGAGGGCAGGCAAAGAAGGTGCAGAACTTGTCAGCAATAATGTCCCTTGTTTGGGACTGTTTAGAGCTCCATATAGAAAAGATTTAGAGAATCTGGATATTTCAATTGTTGGAATTCCATTGGACTTAGGAGTCCCAAACCCAAGACCAGGAACTAGAAATGCACCTAAAGCAGTAAGATTTTGGGGGCTAGATCGAAATATGGTTAATTATTGGAATAGCCTTTGCCCTTTTGATATATGCAGCATAGGTGATTATGGAGATATGGAATTTACAAAAGATCCATATAATTTAAGTTCAAATTTAGAAGAGATAGCTGACTTATATAAGGGCTTTAAAGAGGCGAATATATCACCACTCACTATTGGTGGAGAGCATACCTGTACATATGGGATATTAAAAGGACTAGTAGGTGAGGGAGAGCCTGTTGCGGTAATACATTTAGATGCCCATGGAGATACTAGTGTAGGCTTTGAAAATACTACAGTTAGCGATGCTTCCCTTTTTCAAAACGCAGCTTGTGAAGGCTATATAAACCCTGAGAAGACTATTCAAGTAGGCCAACGAGGACGTGGAATAATTAGATGTGACTTTTCTACTAACAGCGGAATGCGAAGGATTATGGTTGACGAAGTTCAAGAAAAGGGAACAGCCTATGTAGTTGAAGAGATTAAAAGGATAGTTGGAGATACGCCTGTATATTTAACTATAGATACAGATGTAATTGACTGTAGTGAAATGCCAGGAACTACTCTTCCTGAGCCATTTGGATTATATGGAAGAGAAGTAAGAGATATAGTGAGAGGATTATATGGGATGAATCTTATTGGGGCTGACCTGATGGAGCTTAGTCCTGACTATGATGTGACAGGAAAATCGGCCTGTCTAGCATCAGGACTTGCCTTTGAAATGTTATGCCTGCTTGCTGACTCAAAGGCCAGACAAAATGGAGAAGAAAGGCAGACACATTGGGAGAAAAACCTATAAATTATAGGCTCTTTTGGTCGCTGCCTTTTAAAAAATAAACTTCAAAAAAACAATTTTTCTGTAATATTGCAGTGAAATTGTTTTTTTATTGTTTTTTTTGCTTTGCACGCTTGAATAATATGTGAAAAGGTATATGCTAGTGGCAAAAGAATGATACAGAAAGCGCAAAGATATTAGAAACGAAATTTTTTAGAACAAAATCTTAGATGCAGACTTAGAAAGGAGAGTATGCAAATGAACAAGACAACAAAATTAATAGCCATTAATGTGGCGATAGCGGGGTTTTT
>CAYJHC010000083.1:0-7639 GCA_964370075.1 uncultured Oscillospiraceae bacterium
TGCAAGATCGCCTAGTTGCTTTGCATGATTTAGATGCTCCATGGCGACCAGGGGATTTAAGGCAACGTAGTGGCCGTATAGAAAGGCAAGGAAATATGAATGAAGAGGCCAATATTTATAGATATGTTACTGAGTCTACATTTGATGCATATCTTTGGCAAACCTTAGAGAATAAACAAAAGTTCATATCGCAAATAATGACTTCAAAATCTCCAGTTCGTGCCTGTGATGATTTAGATGAGTCTGCATTATCATTTGCTGAAATCAAAGCACTTTGTGCAGGTAATCCAAAAATTAAGTTGAAAATGGATTTGGATATTGATGTTGCAAAACTTAAGTTATTAAAGGCAAATCATCAAAGTACAAAATATATGTTAGAAGATAAAATCCTAAAATATTTTCCGGAAAATATTAAGGCGAGTGAGGGCTATGTCAAAGGTTTTGAAAGAGACTTAATCACTCTTGCAGATAATACACCAAAGGAAGATGAATTTATGCCAATGTTAATTAAAGGTGATACTCTTATAGACAAGGATAATGCAGGTGCAGCGATTCTAGCTTGTATAAAAGAACTAAAAGGCAAAGATCCAGTTGAGATTGGTACATATCGTGATTTTAAAATGTATCTTAGCTTTGATAGTTTTAGCAATGAACACAAGCTAACTTTAAAAGGTGCTATGAGTCACGTAGCTACGCTAGGAAGCGATTTGAGGGGCAACCTGATACGTATTGACAATGCCTTAAATATGATGCCTACAAGGCTTAAATCAGCGCAGGAACAGTTAGAGAACTTTAAAAATCAAAAGGCAAATGCAGAGGTTGAAGTATTAAAACCATTTCCACAGGAGGAAGAGTTGCTAGAAAAAACAAAACGACTTACTGAGCTTGATATTGAACTAAATCTTGCTAATAATTCAGAAAGCGGCCTTGAGGAAAATGAGCCTGAAAAGCTTGAGGTGATTGAAAAATCTTCTAGGCCATCTGTGTTAGAAAGCCTTAAATCGATACCAAAACAAAAGAATGAGATTAAAGAAAAAAAAGACAGACAGGAGGAACGATAATGGCAAAAAGACTTAGAAATATTCGCTTGCAGTGCCGAGTTACAGAAGAAGAAAAAAAGTTAGTAGAGCGTAATATGAATGTTCTTGGAACAAAAAACCTTGAAGCATATCTTCGTAAAATGGCGATTGATGGTTATATTATTCAGCTAGATACTACAGATATACGAGAGCTCGTAAAAGTGCTTAGAATAACATCCAATAGTTTAAATCAGATTGCGAAGAGAGCTAATGAGACAGGGAATGTTTATCGTGATGATATTGAAGCTTTAGAAAAAAGTTATGCGAAAATGTGGGGAGCTGCTGAAGAAATAATGTTAAGGCTTGCGAGTATTTAACTTCGTCCCAAATTGAGACAAAGTTAAATAGAATACCTAAACAATTTGAAGAAAACAAAATATAGGTATTTTATTTGTATTCAAAATTTGACACCCTCGACTCAAAAATAAACTTAGGTATAATAAAAATAGAAATAAAAAATTTGATATGTGAGGTGTAAAAATGATTAAATTTATGAGAGTCGTACTTAAAGTTATTCTTGCCCCGTTTATTATACTTTTCGGTTTTGGGATATTTTTATTCGAAAAAATCTTTGGGCTGATAGCAGGGGTTTCTATCATTTTATCTATTATATTTGCTATATTCGGTGTGTGGTTCATCTTTGATCCAGTTTACAATTGGTCGGCGATTCCTACTCTTATTGTTGCCTTTTTATTATCTCCGTTAGGGATACCACTAATAGGAGGAATACTAATAGTAACTGCAGAAAATTTAAGAAATTGGTTAAAGCTTATATAAACAAATAAATTAGTTGGTATAAGAGGTGGTAGTATAAATTGCTACTGCCTCTTATTTTTTTTAGTAAGGAGGAGGCTATGGCGGTTACAAGACTAATAGCAATGCACCAAAATAAAGGCAAGAGTATAGCACAATGTCTTGGTGATAGGCTTAATTATGGAAAAAACAATGAAAAAACAAATGATGGTAAACTTATATCTGCTTATGAGTGTAATCCTGAAGTGGCACAAGGAGAATTTATGCTTGCCAAAAGAAGATATGATGACATTACTGGGAGAAAACAAAGGAGCAATGTAATAGCATATCAGCTAAGGCAGAGTTTCAAGCCTGATGAAATTACACCTGAAGTTGCAAATAAAATTGGCTATGAGTTAGCACTGAGATTTACTAAAGGCAATCATGCATTTATAGTTTGCACTCATATTGACAAATCACATATTCATAATCATATCTATTTCAATTCTACTTCGATTGATTGCACAAAAAAATTTAGAGATTTTCTTGGAAGTGGTAGAGCTCTTGCAAAAGTTTCGGATATTATTTGTCTTGAAAATGGGTTATCTATTATAGAAAACCCTAAGAGAACTAAAGGGCATTATGGAAAATGGCTTGGGGATAATAAGCAACTTAGTCATAGTGACAAACTTCGAATTGCCATAGATGAAGCACTAACTAATAAGCCGAACTCTATTGAAGCGCTGTATGAATCTATAATGGAAGTTGGATATGAAATTAAGCGAGGAAAAAACATTAGCTTTAAGAGTAAAGAACAGAAAAAATTTATTCGTTTAAAATCCCTTGGTGAAGAATATTCTGAAGAATTTTTAGAAAATATTATTAAGGGCAAGGTTAAAATGGTAGCTTCAAGATCTGTACACTCACAGAAAAAAGTGGATTGGCTTATAGATATTCAGAAGAAACTAGATGAAGGTAAAGGCGGTGGGTATGAGCACTTTGCAAAAATTCATAATGCAAAACAAAGAGCGAAAACTCTGTATTACTTACGGGAAAACAATCTGAAAAGTTATGAAGAACTAGAACAAAGAACAGATAGAACTACCACTTGTTTCAATAAATTAAGCAACGAAATAAAAGCCTATGAAAAACGCATGGCCGAGATTAAAGTTTTGCAAACGCATATAAGAAATTATCATAAAACTAAAGATATCTATGTAGCATATCGTAATACAGGTTATTCTAAAAAATTTTATGCTGAAAACGAGAGCGAGCTTATAATTCACAAAGCTGCAAAGAAGGCTTTTGATGAACTTAGTGTAAAAAAATTACCAACTCTAAAGGCACTTAATGGAGAATTTGCAATGTTACTTTCACGTAAGAAAAAAACTTATGCCCAGCACAAAGAAATCAAAAAAGAAATGCAAGAATTGCTTATCGTAAAGAACAATATTGATAGTGTTTTAGCTATTAAAGATGCGAAAAAGGGTCAAGAAAAAACACAGAGTGAGAGATAATCGAACGGTGCTTTAAGCAACATTTATGTTGCGTAGTTTCACAATTTATTGTGGGGGGAAAAGGGTTTGGGAATTTCCCAACAAGCGTTTGTGGTCGCTGTGGGCGACCACAAGCCCTGCTTGCCAAAATCGAAATATTATAATTACACATAAGAAAGACGAGGTTTTATTATGAAAAAAGAATACTTTAACGAGAAAAATGGACTATGGTACGATTTAGGTGAAGATGATATTTACTACCCAAGAATTAAGCTAAATAACAAAAAACATAAGCCGATTGGCAAATATGGAATGCTTAGAAAGCATTTTTTGATGCAGTATCATTCAGCGTTATTTAGCCATTTGTTGCTGTCAGAAACATTGAATGAGCATTTGTATGAAATAAATACTAAAGCACAGGCTATGGTGGATAAGTTGGTTGAAGAAATGGCAAAAAACGAGGGTTGCAATAGCGAACTCAAGATGAGAGAGCAAATGAAATGGGTTGGGCTTATGAATAACTATCATGCGTGTGCTGAGGAGATTGTTTTAAGGGAAGTAGTTTACAACTAAATATTCAATATGTACAGCTGTATATAATTACAGCTGTACATATTGAAAGGAAAATGATATAATCTATACGAGGAGGTATGTGTATGGATAAAATATTTGATTTTGGTCATTTTGAAATTACTATTGAAGATTATATAAAAAAGAATAATATTAGTAAAAATAAACTTGCCCAAAAAGCTAACCTCCAAAGAACACAATTAAATTCATATTGTAATAATAAGATTAAACGTGTTGATTTTGATGTGCTTGCACGAATTTGCTATGCATTAGATTGTGAAATTTCTGATGTAATTTGCTATATAAAACCACAAACAGGAGAAAGAGGAAAAGAAAATGAGTGATAAAAAGGTAATAGTAATTCCAGATGGTAAAGTTTGTGATTATATAGATGGTAAATTTAGAAATGATACACCTGAAGAATATGTTAGACAGACTATTGAGAAACGTTTAATCAACGAACATAAATATATAACTAACCAAGTTAAGGTTGAATACACACTCCAACTTGGTTCACGCAAACCTAGAGCAGATATAGTTATTTTCAATAAAGATTGTGAAACTCAAACCCAAGAAAATATTAAAATAATTATTGAATGTAAAAAAGAAACTGTGGATGCCAAAAACGCAAAAGAAGGAATCGGACAACTGCAATCATATATGTCTGCTTGTGCTAATTGTCAATGGGGTATGTGGACTAACGGAATACAAAAATTTGTATTTAGAAAGAACATTAACGAAAAAGGCGAAGTGATATTTGAGGACTATAATGATATCCCGTCAGCTGATGGAAATCTTGATGATATTGATAGACCAAAAAGAAACACATTAAAGAATGCCTCAGATGATAATCTGTTGTTTGTGTTTAAAACTTGTCACAATCACATACATGTTAATGATGGACTACAAAAGCAACCAGCTTTTTTTGAATTGCTTAAAGTTATTTTTTGCAAAATAGAAGATGAAAGAGATATACCGAAACCTCTAGAGTTCTATGCACAATCTGGCGAAAGAAACAACCCAGATGGACAGTTAACAGTTAAAAAACGTATTTCAAAAATATTCGAAAGAGTTAAATTAAAACATGGAAAAATATTTGATGCCAACGATGAAATTAAATTACATCCAAGAAGTTTAGCATATATAGTTAGTGAATTACAAAAGTATAGTTTGCTAAATACTCACATAGATATTAAAGGTAAAGCTTATGAAGAAATTGTAGGTTCAAATTTACGTGGAGATAGAGGAGAATTTTTTACGCCAAGAAATGTAATGAAAATGGTTGTTGAAATGGTAAATCCTCAAATAGACGAAAAAGTTTTGGATAGTTCTTGTGGGACAGGTGGATTTTTAGTTACTGCGATGACACATGTAATTCAAAAACTTGAAGTAGAGTTTTCGAACGATATGGGAATTCCAAGAAAAGAATGGGACAGCGATACAATAAGAGCATTTCAAGATAGAATTTCTGAAATGGCTAAGAATTGTTTCTTCGGTTTTGATATAAATCCAGATTTAGTAAAAGCTACAAAAATGAACATGGTTATGAACAATGATGGTAGTGGAAACATTTTGCAAACAAATTCATTATTACCACCCCATGAATGGAAGGACGAATTTAAATCAAAATTAGCAGAAGCTTTAAATGTTGAAAAAGAATCTATACGTAATTTTAAATCTCTTGAATTTTTGGATGTAATTGTCACTAATCCCCCATTTGGTAGTAAAATACCAATTAAGGATAAGGAAATTTTAGAGCAATATGAACTAGCTAATATATGGGAAAATGATAAGAAAAAAGGTACTTGGACTAAAACTGACAGATATCAATCGTCAGTTCCACCAGAAATTCTTTTCATTGAAAGATGTATTCAACTGCTTGTTCCTGGTGGTCGATTAGGTATTGTGTTACCAGATTCAATTTTAGGATCTCCAGGCTTAGGATATATACGCGAATGGTTAATACAAAATACGAAAATCATTGCTAGCATTGACTTGCATGTTGATACTTTCCAACCTAGAAATGGAACGCAGACTTCAGTGTTAATTCTTCAAAAGAAAACACAAACTGAAAAAGATAACGAACAGAAAACTGGAAACATGGCTGATTATAGTATTTTTATGGCAATGGTAGAAAAAGTTGGTCATGATAAAAGAGGTACACCTATCTTTAAAAGAGATGCTGAAGGTAATGAAATATTAGTGCCGGATATCAATAATACCCTTGTTCTGGATACCACTGGAGATGGTGATAGAACTGTATCTCGCCAACAAAAGGTTAAAGAGCTTGACGATCAAACAATTGAGGTTCCTGAAATATTTGCTAAGTGGAAAATTCAGGAGGGAATATCATGGTAGATAATTTAGCTAGGATTATAGATATTGATGAAAACTCAGATGTTATTGTAGAGGGTGAATTAATTGAGCAACCTTTAAAATGGTGTTCTGTATCACTTTCAGAGGTATTGGAACGTGGAAAAAGACTTGAGGCAACTGTTTTCGATGTTGATGGCAGAAATGCAAGACAGATAATATCTAATTCATTATTCCCTGTAGTTAATATAGGTGGTGATAATGGTTTGACAACATCATTTACAGGGGCTAGATTTAAGCGAATTTGGTTGAAAAAATCTGATTATCCAATTTATCAACCATCAACAATCCTTGACATTAAACCTAGCCCAGATGGTTATATATCGCATTTAACTAAAACTAATATAGATGCATTAAGAGTAAAAAAGGGGCAGATTCTGCTTACTTGTTCAGGAACAATAGGAAATGCCACTATAGTTTCTAAAACATTAGATAAGTGTATATTTAGTCATGATTTATTGAGAATTAATTGCAATAATGACAGTGACATAGGGTTCATATACACTTATTTCAAAAGTGATATCGGCAATAAAATTTTATTAACTAATAGTTATGGAGCTGTTATCACACACATAGAGTCTGAACACTTGGGAGAAGTGCCTATACCTAATCCTCCAAACTCCATAAAGGAAAAAATACATAATCTTATAATGCAATCATTTAAATTACGTGACCAATCAAATGATTTAATAAATAAAGCTGAAGAATTACTTATTAACGAACTTAACTTACCACCAATTGAGCAATTTGAGTTAGATTTACTCAATAAACAAAAAGATATACAAACTTATGGTGTTAAGCTAAGTGAAATTGCTGGTCGATTTGATGGTTCTTATCACGTGCCGATAGTTGATGCTATTGTAAATCACTTGAAACAATACGCTGAAGAAGTAACAACGGTTGGCGATGATCGAATTAGCAAAGATGTAATTTTACCCGGACGATTTAAGAGAGTATATGTTGAAAGCCATAATGGTGTTAAGTTCATAGGTGGAAAAGAGATTAATCAACTCAATCCTAGTTCTGAAAAATTTCTTTCTAAAAAAATACATTTAACACAATTGCAAGGAAGTTTAGGGATAAAAACAAACTCTATTTTGACACCAGCAAGAGGTTCATTAGGTGATGTGTCACTAGTTGCTAAACATTTTGTTGGTTGGGCTATTAGCGATAATATGATGCAGATAATGTCAATGGATAAAATTTGTGGCTATGTTTATATTTTTTTAAATACAGATTATGGCAAGGCTTTAATCAAAAGATTCACATACGGAGGTGTTGTAGATGCAATTGAGCCTTCACACATTAAAAGTGTGCAAATACCATTATTAAGAAATAAAGAGATACAAAAAGAAATCAATGACCTTGCACTTGAAGCTAACAAGAAAA
>CAYJHC010000084.1:0-7242 GCA_964370075.1 uncultured Oscillospiraceae bacterium
TATCTTCTGTCAGTTTTTCTGTTGCGTCAGGCTCATTTAATGCCATATCTTCTGTCAGTTTTTCTGTTGCGTCAGGCTCATTTAATGCCATATCTTCTGTGGGTATCTCGGTTTCTCTCAAGTCATTTGCATTGCTTTCTCTGTCCTTGTTCATTTTTTCCTCCAATTCACTTTATTCAATAGAGTTTTACTTTCTTTAATCACGCCTCTATTCCTTTACAGCCAGCTTCTATTACTAAAGAATAATTCCTTTTCTATTTTTATTCTATCTAGTTTGAAAATTTACCAAAGGGTTCTCCTCTAATTTATGTTTACATATTAGTTTACTTTTATGATTTTTTTTTGATTTCTACCTCATTATTTTATTTTTTGTAAAAAAAGTAGCAGTTTAATTACCTGCTACTTTAATAACTTTATTAATTTTAAATTTTTATCCCACTATTACTCTATGAAAAGTCTTTTTCCCTTTTTGAATAATTAATTCATTTTCAGTAAACATATCAATTGTTACCATCATCTTAGGATTAGTTACCTTATCTCCAGCCATAAGCAATCCCCCTTGTTGGATTGTTCTAAAGCCTTCGCTGTTGCTTGGCACTATTCCAAGTTCCTTAATTAAAGTTACAATTCCTATGCCATCGCCTTCAAACTTACTTATAGGAAACTCTGCAGTTGGAATATTCTCCATTGCCCCTCCACCGCCAAAGGCTGCTCTTGCACCTTCTTGGGCCTTGGTGGCCTCTTCTTCTCCGTGTACCAATTTAGTTACTTCAAAAGCAAGAATTTCCTTAGCCTTATTTATTTCAGCACCTTCTAATGCCGATAACTCATTTACCTCTTCCATAGGAAGAAATGTTAACATTCTAAGGCATTTATTTACGTCAGCATCTTCCACATTTCTCCAGTATTGATAGAATTCATAAGGACTAGTTCTATCTTTATTAAGCCAAAGAGCGCCTTTTTGAGTCTTTCCCATCTTAACACCTTCGCTAGTAGCTAGCAAGGAAAATGTCATACCAAACACTTGCTGGCTTAACTCTCTTCTAGTGAGATCTACTCCTCCTAAGATATTTGACCATTGGTCATTTCCGCCAAACTGCATCTTTACATCAATATCTCTAGCCATAACCATAAAGTCATAAGACTGCATCAACATATAGTTGAATTCTAAGAAAGAAAGTCCTTGCTCTAATCTTTGTTTAAAGCACTCAGCTCTAAGCATGTTATTTACGCTAAAGTGTCTTCCAATATCTCTAATAAATTGAATATAGTTAAGAGGCAGCAGCCATGAAGCATTATTTACACATATAGCTTTTCCGTCTTCAACTTTTTTATTACCTTTTCCACCTTCGTACCCGCCTTCATATACAAATTCATCATCAAAATCAATGAATTTATCGAAAAGCTTCTTAAAAGCAGCACAATTTTCATTAATAGTCTCCGGAGTCATCATTCCACGCATATCTGTTCTACCCGAAGGATCTCCCACCATGCCAGTTCCTCCGCCTATTAAAACCACGGGGGTATGTCCATACTTTTGCATGTACATCATTATGATCACTTGCATAAAATGGCCTACATGAAGGCAATCAGCAGTAGGGTCAAATCCAATGTAAAACTTAATTTTTTCTTTTCCTAGAAGCTCTCTTATTTCCTCTTCATGGGTAGCCTGTTCAATAAAGCCTCTCTCTTTTAGCACATCAAACACATTTGTATGCTTACTAACATCATCTCTAATTAGTTTCATCTTCGTCCCTTATATCCTTCCATCTTTCTTCTTTAGCTCCGCCAGTATCCATCCCTAAACGATCCTCTGTTTTTTCTAGCTCATTCCATAGTTTTGCTGGAAGAGTGTCTCCAAACATTTCATAGAATTCACGAACACCCTTCATTTCTTCAACCCAAATATCATTATCCACAGTTAAGATTTCTTTTAATTGCTCATCAGTAATATCACATTGATTTATATCCACGTCCTCTAAACGAGGGACCTTTCCTATCGGAGTTTTAATCGCATCGAATCCATCATGGCACCTTTCTAGTATCCATTCTAAGGCTCTAATATTTTCACCAAACCCTGGCCATATAAACTTGCCATCTTTGTCAGTCCTAAACCAGTTTACATTGAAAATTTTTGGCTTATGCTCTATCTGTTTACCCATGTCTAACCAGTGCTGCCAATAGTCTCCCATATTATATCCGCAGAAAGGAAGCATTGCCATCGGGTCTCTTCTTACAACTCCTACCTCTCCTTCTTTTGCAGCTGTTGTCTCTGATGTCATAATAGAACCTACAAACACTCCATGCTCCCAGTCTCTTGATTGATACACTAATGGAGCCGCTTTCGCTCTTCTTCCCCCAAAAATTATAGCTGAAATTGGGACTCCTTTTTCACTATCAAACTCGGTTGATAATACTGGGCAGTTTTCTGCAGGCGCCGTAAATCTTGAATTAGGGTGAGCTCCAGGCGTTCCCTTTGAACTATCCCATTTTTCGCCTTTCCAGTCCAAAGCATTCTTTGGTGGGTTCTTGTCTAATCCTTCCCACCAAACAGTATTGTCATCTAGATTTTTAACTACATTTGTAAAAATTGCACCTTTTTCCATAGATTTTAGCGCATTTGGATTAGATTTTGCACTTGTTCCAGGTGCAACTCCAAAGAAACCATTCTCAGGATTTGTTGCCCAAAGTCTGCCGTCTTCTCCAACCCTTAGCCAGGCAATATCATCTCCAACACAGTAGATTTTCCAACCAGCTTTTTGATATAGAGGAGGAAGTATTAACATTGCCAAGTTTGTTTTTCCACACGCTGATGGAAAAGCAGCAGCAACATACCTTATTTTTCCTCTTGGATTTTCAATTCCTAGGATTAGCATATGCTCTGCTAACCAACCCTCTTCTTTGGCTTGGTGGGATGCAATTCTAAGGGCTAAACATTTTTTCCCAAGAAGTACATTCCCCCCATAACCTGAATTTATTGACATTATACAGTTATCCTCTGGGAAGTGAACAATATATCTTTCCTCAGGATCCAAGTTGGCTTTTGCGTGCCACCCTTTGGTAAACTGTGAAGATTCTCCAAGCCCTTCTAAAGCGTCTTTCCCTATTTTAGTCATGATAGCCATGCTCAGCACTACATAAATTGAGTCAGTAATTTCTATTCCGTACTTAGCAAATGAAGACCCTGGAACTCCCATTACAAAAGGAACTACATACATTTCCTTGCCCTTCATAGAACCTTTGTACAAAGCCTTCATTTTGGCATACATATCTTCAGGTGCCATCCAATTATTAGTAGGCCCTGCATCCTTTTCTTCTTTTGTACAAATATATGTTCTATCTTCAACTCTAGCTACATCTCTCACATCGCTTCTATGCAAGTAACAGCCTGGCATCTTCTCCTGATTTAACTCTTCTAAAATCCCTAAATCACAAGCTTCTGCTCTCAGGGTAGCTAATTGATCTTCTTCTCCTGTTATCCAAACAACAGTTTCCGCTTCTGTTAAGTTTACTACTTCCTCAATCCACTCTAACACATGGTGATTATCTGTAAGTGCATTAGACATGAAAATCTTCTTATTCATTCCTATCTTCCTCTTTCTGTATTATATATTATAGTTTTACATTTAGTTGCTTAATTCTTTTGAGAACTTTTTTTGTAGTTTAGCTTCCATTGATGAATCATTTTTGGAGCTTAATATTATTTACTTTGTTCCATACAATCTATCGCCAGCATCTCCTAGCCCCGGAACTATATATGCATGTTCATTTAGGTGATCATCTAAGGCTGCTACGAAAATATCCACATCAGGATGTGCCTTTGTCAGAGCCTCAACACCTTCAGGTGCTGCAATTAAGCACATAAAGCAAATTTTCTTTCCTCCTCTTGCCTTGATAAAGTCAATAGCAGATACAGCGCTTCCTCCTGTTGCTAGCATTGGATCAACTACAAATATTTCTCTCTTTTCTATGTCATTTGGAAGCTTGCAGTAGTACTCTACAGGCTCATGAGTTTCTGGATCTCTATAAAGTCCAACATGTCCAACCTTTGCATTTGGTACCAAGGCTAACATTCCATCTACCATGCCTAGTCCTGCTCTTAAAATTGGAACAATTGCAATATCTTCACCTTTAAGTACATTTTTTTTAGTAACCGTAAGAGGTGTTTCTATTTCAACTTCCTCAAGCTCTAAATGTCTTGTTGCTTCATAGCCCATTAACATTCCAATTTCTTTTACCAACTCTCTAAAATCTTTTACACTCGTTTCTGTCTTTCTCATCATAGCTGTTTTGTGCTGAATTAACGGATGATCAAATACATATACTTTGCTCATGATTTTCCTCCTTATTTTCACAATAATTGCTTATATATTAATATAAATTTATTCTATTCCTTTTGTCAAATCTATATATGCAAGCTTTACATTTCATCTAACATGTCTACTCTTCGCTGATGTCTTCCACCTTCAAATTCTGTAGATATCCATGTTTTAACTATTTTCATAGCATCCCCTTTAGAGGTTGTTCTTCCCCCCAAAGCTAGCACGTTAGAATCATTATGTTTTCTAGTCATTTCTGCCATATGTTCATCTGTACAAAGAGCGCACCTAATTCCTTTCACCTTGTTAGCCGCAATAGAGATTCCAATTCCAGTGCCGCAAACTACTACTCCTCTATCTGCCTCTCCCTTAGCAACAGCTTCTGCGCATTTTTTACCATACTCAGGATAATCTACTGATTCCTCAGAGTTTGTACCTAAATCAATTATTTCGATCTTATGGCAATTGCCTTCTCCACAAACAGTTTTTTCAAACGACAGATACTCTTTTAAATACTCCTTTAGTTCATACCCTCCATGGTCACTTGCGATGGCTATCTTCATTTTTTCTCCCTTAATTATTCTTACTTACTAAATACTCATTTACTAGTAACTTCTCTATACTTTTACAACATTATAACCTGCCGCCTTCATCATTCTGTTCATTACTGCAAATCCAACTCCATCAGTATCACTCAAAGCTCCTGCCAAAATCAAATCTACTTCTTCCTTATCCAACTCTCGAAGCTGTGAAAAGAATTTACTTGCGGCTTCAACAAAGGCTTTTTCTTCAAACAAAATCACTCCAACCTTGTTTCCTAACCTTTCATTTAACACTTTTAATCTCTCTATTTCCTTCTTCACCTTTTCTCGCTGTCCTTCAATCACCAGCATATCAGCCTTTGGAGCATAATGCTTATATTTCATTCCTGGAGACTTAGGTACAAAGGCATTCTGGTAATGACTTCTATGGCTTTGTTCCATCTCATCTTCAAAGCAATCTACTTCAAATTCCAATCCATCCTCAACCACTTCTCTGGTTGTTTCTTCCCCTTTTTCTTTCTCTAGCAAACTAGGATGCAATACTACTTTTTTCTTAGTGGCCACACTAATATCTGCTGCAGTTATTATTCCTGGTCTTAAAATTGTCAATACATCTCCTGTCACATCTAAAACTGTAGATTCAATCCCTACTCTACAATCATCGCCAATGACAATTCCATCAATAATTCCATTTAGGTCATCAACTACATGCTCTCCTTTTGTAGGACTTGGCTTTCCAGAAATATTTGCGCTTGGTGCTGCTACTGGACAACCTGCCTTGTTAATTAATTCTAAGGCAATAGGATTATCAGGCATTCTTACTGCAACAGTATCTAGCCCCCCTGTGGTTTCCTTAGGAACTATATCCTTTTTCTTCACAACTAAAGTTAAGGGCCCTGGCCAAAACTGCTCAATTAATGTTACGATTGTAGGAGAAAGCATTGCGGTAACGGCGCCTATATCGCTTGCCCTTGCAATGTGAACTATCATTGGGTTATCTGAAGGTCTGCCCTTGGCCTTGTATACTTTTTTTACAGCCTTTCCATCTAAAGCATTGGCTCCTAGTCCATATACTGTTTCTGTAGGAAAGGCAACTAAGCCGCCTTTTGACAGAAGGAGTGCCGCTTCATCAATTGCAGCTAAGTCTCCTGCCCCAGAAAACTTTTGGCTATCGCCTATCTTAAAAATCTTTGTGTTTTTTTTAAACATTTCTTCTTCCTTTTGTACAACTTAGAAGTTTTTCATCTTTTCTGCTTGGTCCATAGTTATTAGACCATCAATTATTTCATCCATATCCCCGTCTAAAAAAGTTTCAAGTCTGTAAATTGTTGCCCCTGATCTATGCTCCGAAACTCTTCCTTGTTGAAAATTGTAAGTTCTTATTCTTTCACTTCTATCTCCTGAACCAACCTGACTTTTTCTTTGATCTGCTATCTCCTTATTCTGTTCTTGAAGCTTCATATCATAAAGTCTTGCTCTTAAAACTTTAAAAGCTTTCTCCTTATTCTTTATTTGAGATTTTTCATCTTGGCAAGTTACCACTACTCCTGTAGGCTCATGCGTTAGCCTTACAGCAGAATCCGTTGTATTTACACTTTGCCCTCCATTACCAGAAGATCTATACACGTCAACCCTAACATCACTAGGGTTAACCTCAATTTCAACATCATCAACTTCAGGCAACACTGCTACCGTAGCTGCTGACGTATGGACTCTTCCGCTAGACTCTGTTTCAGGAACTCTTTGAACTCTATGAGTTCCACTTTCATACTTAAGTCTTGAGTATGCCCCAGCTCCTTTAATTAGAATGCTTGCTTCTTTTATTCCGCCAATCCCAGTGTCATTAATATCCATCATTTCTGTTTTCCATCCATGCCTCTCTGCATATCTAGAATACATTCTTAGCAGATCGCTACCAAACAAAGCAGCCTCGTCTCCACCCGCACCAGCTCTTATCTCAACAATTACATTTTTATTGTCGTTAGGATCCTTTGGAAGCAATAGAATTTTAAGCTCGCTTTCAAGTGGCTCTACTTGTTTCTCTAACTCTGAGAGCTCTTCCTTTCCCATTTCCCAAAGTTCTTTATCAAGTCCGCTTTCATCCAACATTTCTTTAGTTGAAACAATTCCCTCTTTTACTTTTTTATATTCCTTGTACTTATTTACTATAGGCTCCATGTCACTCATTTCCTTAACATGCCTTTGCCAAACCTCTTGGTCAGCAATAATTTCAGGGTCTGAAACCTTCATAGATAATTCTTCAAATTTATCTGTAATAAAATCTAATTTGTCAAACATTTCTGCTCCTTTTTTATTTTCTTAATTGTAATATACCGACGAATAATTTCCTTCATCTAACTTATAATTATACCACAAACTGC
>CAYJHC010000085.1:0-6962 GCA_964370075.1 uncultured Oscillospiraceae bacterium
AAATTTGCCTTAGATTTTGATGAAGAAGTAGAGAAAGACTTTATTAGAAACTTTATTAAAACAGCCTTACCTCTTGGTATTACATCAGTTGTAGATGTTCAGCCTTATTTTGGCAGGGACTTAGGTAACCCAGAAATTTTAAAGAAGATGGAAGAAGATGGGGAGTTAACATTAAGAGTTCATAGTGCAACTAACCTCTTTGGAGATCTTGATAAAACAAAAGAAAATTGCAATACATACAAGACTGAAAAGATTAGAATGAATTTATTAAAGCAGTTTGTAGATGGAGTAATACCTACACATACAGCTTTAATGCTTGAAGATTATCATGATGCTCCAGGAAATAAAGGAACTCAATTAAACGAATTAGGTCAATTTAAATCAGCAATTGAAGAAGCCCATAAAAGAGAGCTTTCTGTAAAAATTCACGCAATTGGAGACTATGCTATAAGATTTACTCTAGACTGTTTTGAAAATGCAATTAAAAAACATGGTAAAAATAAAGCTAGACACGCTATAGAACATTGCGAAATGGTAGATGATGCAGACTTTAAGCGTTTTGGAGAATTGGGAATTATCCCTTCTGTACAACCAGAACATTTAGGATTAATACCTAACTGGGAAGAAGAAGAGTACAGAACTGTATTAGGGGAAGAAATGGCAGCTAAAACTTGGAGTTTTAAAAGGCTATTGGATGAAGCAGGAATTCTTGCCTTAGGCAGTGATTGTCCAGTAGTAGATAATAACCCTTTCAATGAACTTCATAGAGGCTTAACTAGAGAGCATGATGATGGACTTCCAGAAGGTGGATGGAACCCTTCTCAGAAGCTTACTATGGCAGAGTTAATAAAAGCCTATACATATGGTTCGGCCTTTCCGTTAGCAGAGAAGAGGAAATGGGAACTTTAGAAGAAGGAATGCTTGCAGATATTGCAGTAATTGATAGAAATCTTTTTGAAGTTTCACCTCAGGAAGTTAGAACTGCACAGGTAATTACTACTATAATGGATGGTAAAGTAGTATTTGAAAAGTAGAAGTTCTTATCAAGAGAACAAAGTAGCTATCTGTAAATATACATGAAAAAGAAAATAAGATAAATACTGATTGAAGGCTTCCATGTTTAGAACTCGGTTCTACATGGGAGTTTTTCTATAGTTCAAACCATAATATGTGGTAAAATAGCGAAATACAAATAATTCTCTTGACGATACTTCTGTTTCTTTGATAAAATTATAGTTGCGTGATGGAGGAAAAATGATTAATCTAAATAGCAAGCTATATAATAAAATATTGGAGGCGGTTAATGGTGTTATCCTAATCGATATGGATGGTATTGTTAGATATATAACTAAACAGTGTACCGATTATTTAAAAGTAGACTTTAATGGTGCAGTTGGCAGCCATATTCTTGAGGTTTTCCCTGATTCGAAAATGGTGGAAAATCTAGGTATTACCGAGCCCGTAAAAGTGTTTTACCATATTCATGACCAAACTGGTGTTAGCATGAATGTTCCTATATATGAAAATGGAAAGAAGATAGGCATTTTAGAGTACGATGTTTTTCTGTCTGGTGAAATTATAGATGAGTTTTATGACAAATACAATATTTTTAGTAACGATACAATTGACTATTATAGAGAAGAAGTGAAAAACCTTAGAGGAACAAAATATTCCATAAATAACCTAGTAGGAAGTTCTCCCAAAATGCAAAAAGTTAGAGAATTAATAATGCATGCAGCGAGAACATCTTCAACAGTATTAATTAGTGGAGAGACAGGAACAGGGAAAGAAGTAGTTGCCCATGCAATTCATAATCTTAGTTCGAGAAAAAATCGAGATTTAATAAAGATAAATGCTGCGACTATTCCGGAAAGCATAGCAGAGTCAGAGTTGTTTGGCTATGAAGGAGGAACTTTTACCGGAGCTAGTAAAGAAGGGAAGATTGGAAAATTTGAAATAGCAAATAAGGGAACACTGTTTATCGACGAAATAAACCAACTACCAGTATCATTGCAACCAAAATTACTTAGAGTACTTCAAGAAAAGGAAATTGACCGGGTAGGAGGAGCTAAAAGTATCCCTATTGATACTAGAATTATTGTAGCAAGCAATAAGGATTTGCTAGAAATGACTAAGAAGGGGGATTTTAGACTCGATTTATACTATAGACTTAATGTTGTAGAAATAAAAATGCCGACGCTTAGGGAAAGAAGAGAAGACATCCCTGCCATTGTAGATAATTTGGTAAATAAATTAAATCTGCAAATGGGTAGGAATATAGAAAAAGTTAATGATGAGATAATGAAGACTCTTGTAAATAGAGAGTGGCCGGGGAATATTAGAGAACTTCAAAATGCTATAGAAAGAGCTATAAATTATACTGATGGTGATGTGCTTTTGGAAGAGCATTTTAGTTGGAAAGAAGAAAGAGAAAAAATAGACTTTGGTAAGTATTCTTTTAATCCAATAGAGGAAGCAAAGAAGGAAGTTGAAAGCCAATTAATATTAGAGTCACTAAAAGTTACAAACAATAATAAAACAGAAGCAGCTAAATTACTAAAAATTTCTAGACCTCTGCTGTATCAAAAAATTGAAAGACTAGGATTAGAAATTACAAATACTTTAGAGGTCGACTAGGCATCAAGAGGAGAGCTCCTGTTTCATAAATAATATAGAAAGGTGAAAAATGGGATTACTAGTTTGGTATTTATGTGTAGCCGTAATTGGTTACTTCGTAGGAAGCATCATTAGAAAAAGGAAGAATAAGAACTATAAAATTAAATGGGTAGGGCCTTTCCAGACTGTTTTAATAATTATTATGATACTATCAATGGGTATTCGCCTGGGGATAAATGAGGACGTTGTAAAAGGGTTAGGCTCAATTGGTATTTCAGGGTTAATTACAGCAATGGCAGCAATGGCAGGCAGTGTGATTGCTGTATTTTTTGCGAGAAAATTAATGAAAATCAATAAGAGGGGAGAAAAGGCTAATGACTAGAAGTATAATTATTTCGGTAATCATTGGAATTCTAATTGGATATTTCTTTTTTCCTGCATCATTATTACCCTATACAGAATATCTTTTAGTAGGGGGTTTATCAATAATCATTTTATTTGTGGGTATTGAACTGGGAATAGAAGGCACTGTAATTGATAACTTTAAAAAAGTAGGAATTAGAATAATAGTAATACCTATTGCAATTGTATTAGGAACATTAGTAGGTGTAATGATAACTTCATTATTTTTACCAATTACATTAAAAGAAAGCCTAATGATTGGCTCTGGTTTTGGATGGTATACAATGGCGCCAATTATGATTTCTACTTATTCAGAAGTAGTAGGAGCAATATCATTTATGCATAATGTTTTAAGGGAAGTTCTAGGAATAATTCTAATTCCAATTGTAGCTAAAAAAATAGGCTATGTAGAAACAACAGCTTTACCAGGAGCATCAACTATGGATGTAGCCTTGCCTGTAATTGAAAGAAGTACCAGCCCAAATGTAGTTGTTTATTCTTTTGTTGTTGGAGTATTTTTATCAATAGCGGTACCTGTACTTGTACAATTCTTTTTAAATATATAAAGAAGGAAAATAATTTAGAAAAATTTTTAGGAAGATAGTGAGAAAATCGTGAAGAAATAATAGATTACAAAAGGCAATGGGAGCGATAATGGGAATAGATCAATTATAAGAAAGGCGAGAGCAGTAATGGTAATAAATCAATTATAAGAAAAGTGAGTGAAATAAAGGTGGATAAATTTATTGAAATTTAAATAGATAGTCAACAAATTTGAAAAATGTGGTAATAATATATTCGAATAAATATTAGAGTAATTTAAAGTAGGAGAGAAAAATGAGCAAAAACAAAATGGACTTTTTTAGTGGGAGCAGTAATTATGTAGTAACAGAAAGTTTAAAGTCATCTGTAAATGTGGCAATTGCCCTTGAGAAACCTTTATTAATTAAAGGTGAACCGGGTACAGGAAAGACTATGCTAGCAGAGGCTATTTCAGAGGCTTTAGGAAAAAAACTGGTAATATGGGGAATTAAGTCTACAACAAAGGCACAGGATGGCCTATATGTTTATGACACTGTTCAGAGGCTATATGATAGTCAATTTGGAGAGGGAAATGTAGCTGATATAAAGGAGTATATTAAACTTGGCAAGCTGGGAGAAGCTTTTTCTTCAGATGAACAGGTAGTCCTTTTAATAGATGAAATTGATAAGGCTGATTTAGAGTTTCCAAATGACTTATTGTGGGAACTTGACAAAATGGAGTTTTATGTAAACGAAACTAGAGAGACAATAAAAACAAAACATAGACCTATAGTTATTATTACTTCTAATGCGGAGAAGGAACTTCCTGATGCATTTTTAAGACGTTGCATCTTCCATTACATTGAATTTCCAACAATAGATAAGATGCGTGAGATTATTGAAGTTCATTTTGATAGTGTCGAAGAGAAATTGTGTGAGATGGCATTAAAATCATTCTATGAGCTAAGGGATATGGATGATTTACAAAAAAAACCAAGCACTTCAGAACTACTTGACTGGTTACAGGCCTTAATAATTTCTGGTGTAGATGTAGAGGATATTGCTAAGGAAGTACCTTTTGTTGGCGTACTTCTAAAAAAGAATCAGGATATTGAAGTAATGGGAGAGATAAAGAAAAAAGGTTATTCTCTAAAAAGGTGGTAGGTAAATAGATGTTTTTAGAATTTTTTTACTTATTAAGAGCTAGAGGGCTTAAAGTATCATTTAATGAATGGATGGTGCTTGTAGAAGCCTTGGATAAAGGATTTGCAAAATCAAGCTTAACAGGGTTCTATAATCTTTGCAAAAGCCTGTTGATTATACACGAAGCAGACTATGATAAGTTGGACATGGTCTTTGCTGAGTATTTTCATGGAATTGAAACTCCAGAAGATATTCCAGAAGAATTTTTGGACTGGTTAAATAGTGATGTGAGAACAAGAGATATAAACGACAAAAAGCTTCAAGAGAAGATAGAAATGGAATTAGATGAACTTCTAAAGATGTTTGAAGAGAGAAAAGAAGAACAAAAGGAGCGCCATGATGGAGGAAACTACTGGATTGGAACCGGAGGTACTTCGAAAATGGGGCATAGTGGATATAATAACCAAGGAATAAGAGTGGGAGGTCCAGGAAGGCATCAGTCTGCAGTTCAGGTTGCAGGGGAGAGACATTTCAAAGATTTTAGAGAAGACGAAATATTAAATTTAAGACAGTTTCAGATGGCCTTTAGAAAATTAAGGCAGTATTCTTCAAGAGTAGATACAGCAAAGACGGAATTAGACGTAGAGGGCACTGTAAGTGCAACGTCAGATAATGGTGGCTTACTAGAAATCGTATACGACAAACCTAGAAAAAATACTGTGAAGTTATTACTTTTGATTGACTCTGATGGCTCAATGCTTAGATTTAGTTCTTTATGTAATACTTTATTCCAAGCGGTGAATAAGTCTACACACTTAAAGGATTTAAAAGTCTACTATTTCCATAATGCTATATATGACAATTTGTATACTACTCCTTACTGTAAGAGAGGAGATTGGGTAGACACAAAGTGGGTGCTAAACAATTTAGATAGCGAATATAAGGTTATATTTGTCGGAGATGCATCTATGGCTCCTTCAGAGCTATTTAGAAAAGGTGGAAACTCATATATCGGACTATATAATGATGAGACTGGAATTGAATGGTTAAACAAGTTTGATAAAAAGTACAAGAAAAAGGTATGGCTAAATCCTATCAAAGAAGAACAATGGGAGTGGGCATATGGATCTTATACAATACAGTCCATTAGAGGTATATTCGATATGTATCCATTAACATTAGAAGGACTAGATAAAGGGATTAAGAAACTTTTGGTAAAGTAATATGCCAGGAGAGCTAAAAACCAGAAAATGAAGTAAAATAATAGTGCTGCAGAGTAACATCTAGCAGCACTTATTTTTTTATTGGATTAGACATTATTACCTTGCTCTTTTTTGCCTTTTCAAAATAAATAATATTCCAGTTAAAGAAAGGGCAATAATTGCTAAGCAGAAAACTATTAGAATAATTGAGTCGCCAGTGCTATACCAAACACCTCCTGTGGCCTTGTGTTTGAGATTTTCAGCAGTTAGTATGGGAATGCCAGTATCTTCAAGAGTAGAAGGTTCATCTGCAACTCCTAGCTTTGCCTGTGAGACGATTTCAAAGTTGTAGGAGTCTGCAGTAGCAGTGTAGGACATGGTTGCTGTTTCTCCTGGAGCTAATTCTGGTAACTGATAGGTGATTAAGTTGTTTTGTTCGTCATAAATCCCTTTAGGACTAGTGGCATACTTTGCTCCATCTGGAACTTCTTGATATACAAAGTTGTTATCACTAGTTAGAACACCAGTATTTGTCACAGTAATTTTATAATCAATAGCTTGTCCATGTTCTACGTTATAAGGGGTAGAAGTTGTATTTTCTATTCTTAGTTTGCTATTTTTTTCAATTGTATAGAAAGCAGTATCATCCATAACTACATCTCTAACACGACCAGAATAATCAATGTAATCAGTAGTTGAAGTTCCTAAGGATGTACCCTCTAATTTTCCACCATTTTGAATATGCTCCCAGTCTACAGTTTCTTCATCAAAAGTCTTGTAAAATGAAAGTCTAGCAGAAGTTATCCCAGCTACACCTGTATCCCAGTTCACATCTCCAGTTTTTGAATTATAGGTGATCCCTAACTCACTAAGTTTATTCATAGAATCTACACTTTTGGTCACTACTTCATTTGAGTCACCGACAATGTAGTTAACTGTAATAGGGTGATCTGCATCTACTGTTAAGTAAAAATCTTCCTTAATTTGTGTTTTAATATCAGTTGTTGAAGTGAGTATTTTTTCGAGTTCTTCTTGAATGGCTAGTAAATCCTCTGGGGTTTTTGAGTTTCGCATATT
>CAYJHC010000086.1:0-6749 GCA_964370075.1 uncultured Oscillospiraceae bacterium
AAAGAGCCACACTCTATCTTGTAGGATAGGTGTGGCTTATTTCATTATATATCTTTAATATTTAGTCTAATGAAGCTATAAAAGCTTCTTCCTCTGCTTTTCTCTTTGCTAAAATTTTCTTCCTAATAATACATATTTGTAAAATGATTACAACTAATAGTAAAAATCCAACTCCGCCTATGGCTATATACAACCATTTGTTGTTAGTTTCCTCTACAGTTTCCCCAGTGACGAAAACCATTTCTCCTGTTTCAGGATTATATACATAATAGCCACTTCCAGAGCCATTGTCTCCATATACCATCATGTAGCCCTGTCCATTTACAAGGAATATCTTACCCTCAATTTCAACAGTTTCAGCTAAGGAAAATACTTCTTCCTCTTCATTATATAGGTAAAGCAATTGATTTCCTTCACCATCTTCCACTGCTACTAGTACGTATTTGTCATCAAATGTCTTGTAGGCTTGAATTTCTTGATCCTTATATGTAACTTTTATTTCTTCAAGACCTTCTGGCATTTTAGATTTATCGTAGTTATCAATAACAGTAAATACAGTGCCATTAAAAATAATCTGGTCTTCTTCTATAAAAGCGTAGGTAACGGTGTATTCTTTTGTGTCTCCATTTTCAGCTGTAACGGTAACAACTCTTTCCTTAGAATCTTCAGTTATTTCTGTATCGCCTGAAACTTTTACCTTTGATGTGGCGCTTTCAGGACTTGCTGAAATAGCACATTCCTTATCACTGCTACTTATATACAGCTTATACTCAGTAACATCTTTAGAGAACTTAGGAGCTAAAACTCCTGCTGATGCAGTAAGGCTTTTTAAATTTGTATTTGAATCTTCTTCATCTTCTTCACCTTCATCAGAATCTGAAGTGTTTCCGCTAGAAGAATCACTAGAACTACTTGAGCTTCCGGAGCTGCTAGAGCCTCCAGAACTACCAGAGCTTCCTGATCCACTTGTTGATGATTTTACAGTAAAAGTAACAGACCTACTTCCTCCAACTGACTTTCCATCATAATCAGTTACATCTGAGGCTGTAACTGTAACTGTAGTGCTTCCCGAACTAGGAGCAGTAACAGAAACAGATGCGCTAGTATTATCAATAAATACTGAAGAGGCACTTACAGAACCACCCCCAGAAGCACTGATTGTAAACTTTCCCGCACAAGAGCTGGCTCTAATTGTAACAGTGCCCTTTCCTCCTGCTGATATGGTCCCTCCGCCAGAAACACTGAATGAACCTGCCGCGTAAACTTCACCAATATTAAAACTTCCTATAGCTAACAATGTAACACATACGATGGCCAGTACTTTGCTAAATTTCATCTTTCCTCTTTTCTATAGCTCTTTGCTTTTATTATTTTAGTTTGCTTATTCTTTTCTTTCTTATGCTATTAATTGATTTACTTTACCAAGTAATTTGTTCTTCATCCATTATATGATTCTTTATTTGAATATAATCAAGAGAAGTTATCTTTCCATCACTGCTGCTGTCAGCACCTTTAAAGAAAGCACCTGTTAATTCTTCCACATCCATTATGTGATTCTTAGCAAGAATATAGTCTAAAGAGCTTACTGTTCCATCTCCACTAGCATCACCTTTAATAACTACAGGAATTTCATCTATTAATGTATTTTCTTCATCATAAAACTTAACAGTCATACCGGTTCCAATGTTTCCTGTTGTCACTAAACTTCCGGAAGTGCTATATATTTCAGCTCTGTCATATGTGAAAGTGCTTGAATTTTTTAGGTTATCTAAAAAGTCTACAGTAGAGGTTTTTTCAGTTACCTTTGTAATATAGTCTCCTATTAGGTAATCCCCCCAACCTACTGGCGGCTGACTTCTTACTAACTCTAAGGTATATGTTCTATCTACACCGCTGCTTGAGGTTACAACTAGATCAATAATATTTGTTCCTACTTCTAGTTGAACATTACCACCTCCAGTAACTGTTGCTCCAGAGTCGCTTAGGGTAGGAGTAATATTTACAGTGTCTACATCATAAGCAACTACTCCTTCATAGCTGTAGTCATATCTATCAAAAGTAGGTGTTATAGCTGAGTCGCTTACCGTTATATTTTCCAGGTAGTTATCATTATTCCCAGTTGCACTTGGCCTTGGTGCGGCTGTTTCTGGCATATTAGTGTATACAGGAATTTCAAAAGTAAGAGGATTATCCTTTATATCTTCATAACCTAAACTAAGGTGATAACCTTCTGTATCAGCACCTCTAATATTTGTCATGTATTGGCCCGTTCCGACACTACTTATGCCATTCATAACATTCCATTTTTTAAGATAAATTGTATATTTATTGTTATAGATATATGAGCTTGCATAGAACTGAGAGCCGCCCAAAATTGATTTTTCAACTGTATTCCATGGTCTTCCATAGCTACCACTACCGCTTGCATATTCTAAACCATTAGCTACAGGATCAGGGTTTCCATAAGCATTTACATTAAAATAGTTATATATTCCTGTATAACCACTTATATCCCCTTGTACTGACCCACCTGTTCCGTTTATTCCCTGTTCAGTAATTATCATTGCGGCTAGTACCATAGAGTTTGCTCCATAAGTCTCTCCTGCCTGTAGAAGAACCTGATTGTATGTCTTTGAATATCCAGAAATATTCCCTTCCATAAAAGTTCCATCTAGAATATTCTGTAGGTTGCTAGCTGTATTTGTTTCTGCATCATATTTAGTTGATAAGAATTGGAAGATATAGTTTTCATCAAAATTATTTCTAGGATCCATAAGAAATTCTACAGCCTGTGTTGAAGCTGCTACCCAGGAGCTACTATCTAATCCTGTATATGTATTTGTATTGAAATTATATGCACCTTTTTCCATAGATTTGTATGAATCATCTTCCGTTATATGCACTAGACTAGTGCTTATAGGGTTTGTTTCTTCGTAAATAACTTCATCCCAATCTAGGCCTGTATGTGCTGCTACGAACTTCCAATCTGGATATTTAGCATGTAATTCTCTAAGGCCTTCCTTGTAGCTTTCTGGGAAACCTTGTTCAGTTAAGTATGCTTCAAAGTCACCATCTGGTTCATAAGGAATATCTGGGGTAGTTGACTCTACGCTAATATATGCAGCAGACATATATCCAGTTAAGCTGCCATGCTTTACCTGATACCAACTTTGGCCTTCTTCGTAATTTAAAATTTCTATTCTTGTGCCATCCATTACAGCGGTAATTATATCATAGTCTGTAGAAGGACCTTCTCTCATATTTAGCCCATTTCCTTCAGCTGTGATTATTCCGTATGTAGATTGGCTAGTTGTTCCAAAGACACTATTTTTTTCAATGTAGTGAGCACTAGAAATAATTAGGGAAACCAACATAGTTGCCATTAGTGTTATGGAAATTATTTTTTTTGCAGGTTTAAAGTTAGATGCCATTTGCTATCACTTTCCTTTATTTATACTATATATTAGGTTTATTAATAAAAAACACAAACTTCCAGTATTAGTATATAGGAAGTTTGTGATGAAGTGTTGATGTAGGGTGAGTTTTATATTTACACAATTAAAATCTCTAGTTACGACTACCAATCAGTCCTTAACTCATATGACTATAATATATATTTTGAAATGCCTGCGCTATTCAAAACACGAATTTTTTTAGGTATCTGATTCTTTGTTTCCAAAATGTTGCTACTGAATTAATCATGAAATATTGTTGCTACAAATTTATAAAATCCACGTTCTCTACTCCACTCATCATCCGGTATACTAATCACAGCATAACCAGATTCATAAATAACTACTTCTCTTTCATTTAAATACTCCTCTGGATCCGTTACAGAAAATTTATTATATCTAACATTGTCATAAGTAAAGTCAAACTTAGTTTTCACAACACCATAACTATTCTTAACAGCATACAGTTCCCCCTCTTCAAACGGCACAATTTCAAGAGAATGCGTAACCGAATCAACATTGTATATCACATGAGATCGGTTCCCCAAAATTTCATTTTTATTAAACTTCGGACAATCTTTGAAAATATTATTTATACAATTAAAGTTATGTGATTTTTTTATTTTAAAAGTTGATTCTTTTGTAATAGAATAATTTTCTGGGTGCACAGCAGTAGGAACTTTCTTAAGTCTGTTGACCTGCACAATGTCTAATAATTTAATTTTTGCCCCTGCTTCACAATACAATTTATCCCATGGTATACTATTATGACCTGGTTGCGAATTATCAATAAGTCTAATAAAATCACAAGTTTCTAAGTCAATTCCTGCAACACAACTTCCTTTATATTTATCTGATAAAGTTAGTATAAGTATCTCTTTCTCCATAAGCAAACCTCTTTATAAATTTATTATTTCCAGATTAAATACAGACTTAAAATGTTCCGACATCAAACTACGATGACATTCTTTATACTTAGTTTCACTGCACAATAAACAAATATTTTTATCTTTGTAATTAAGATACTTACTTCTAATATACTCCTCTATATTCCTAGTCTTCATTGTTTCATCAAATTGTTTTACATAATCGTTCCATTCAATTTTTTTAGATTTAAAAGCCTTAAGTGTAGCTTCACTTGGCGCAAATTTAAGATCATGTACATATTCACAATTAGATAGTTTCTTTAAAAAATATTGTACGTCAGGGAATTTTGCAAAACTTGCTAATTGAGATGTATTGTTTAATCTTATATCTATAACTAAATCAATGTTTGCATTTTGAATTGCTTCAAAAAAATTTTCAGCGGTTCTCTTAGTAAAACCTATAGTATAAATTGCCATTATTCCTCCTTCTTTCTAAAGCCTATCTCTTTATTTTTCCTATCATAAGCTTTTAAAGTTAATTCTTCATCAGTTTCTAATTCTTTAAACATACTAATTTGATTTCTATTTTCAAAATAATAATCAAGTAAGCTTTTTTCAATTTCCGATTGATTTATAGTTTTTTGAGTTTTCAAAATATGTTCTACATTAAAGCCTTGCTCTTTTAACCCTCTTCCAACCATTATGCTTCTATGACAATCAATAGGGTTTGTTTCAGCACACATCAAGCAAAATGTATAACCTAAGCCATATCCTTTTTTGATTTTGTCTACGCCTTTATTAAAGTTATCCGACAATATAAATTTGTTAAAATCTAAATATCCCTCAGAACTATAATATTTCTGTTCATCTTGTCTTGCACCAAATTCATCAGCATAATTTCTATATTCAATTTTTTCTAAGTTTAATCGAGAGCAAATTTCATTTTTATTGTAATTCGTATAAAATTGCGAAAAAGCTGACGAACGAACATCAATTACACATTTAATATTGTAATTCTGGAGAACCTTTATAAACTCATCAATGTTAAATGCTGTATACCCTATTGAATAAATTGTATTTTGCATATAATTTAATATTACCTCCAACATCGTATTGCTTTTCTGGATAAAAAACAAATGCTTGTTACCCCTCTAAGAATAATCAATATAATATTATCAATATTAAGAAACTTTATCTAAAGCCTCATAATATCGTTGCCTCTTTACTTTAGGATGGAGCCCCTCATTAGCAGAATTTATTCTCCTAGTGTTTCAATAACTAGTAAAATATCTTGATATCCTCTTTTTAATTTCCATTGTAATCATATTTTCTGCCTTGTATATATCATAAAGAAGCTCTTCTTGCATTCTTCTCTTTAAATTAGTGATTAGTAAAGAAAAAGATAGTATTACTCGCCGTCTTTATTTATATCCATCTTGTACGATCTCATAACTACCAAATTCATGCTATGTAACCCTCTCATTAAAGAGCGAGGATCATCACACAATAATTTTATCTTTTCTTCTCCCTCTGTTCCTTCCGCCACACTAATTCCATCCATAAGTCTCTTCTCTAAAGCTCTTTCTTTTATTTCTTTTTCTAGTTCTTCTTCTTCTTCTTCTTTCGTTTCATTTTCATCAAGATGCCTAAAAAACTTTTTTTCAAATTCTTCGACGGGGATATGTTTGCTAATTGCTCTCTCATTAAATATTGTTATATTCCTCTCATTAAAGTCGTCACTATCTTTATAAACTTTAGATCCTTTTAATAAACCTGAAATTTCGCCTTCATCTTTTGATATTATTTTGTATTCTTCGTCTTCTATAAATTCCAATTCCTCATGATTTATTAATTTTTGAGCCAATTTTTTTATATGTTCAGGAAATGCTTCTTTATATTTACCTGAAGCTATTTCCCTTACTGAACTCCAAAACAAAGTATCTGTAAATTCAATATATTTATCATCTTTGTTTTTTATCCATTCTCCAATAAGAGCTTCTCTTTCTGGAAAGTCTATTTTATATTTTATAAGCCATCTAATAATTCTTTCCGCCATCCATTCTAAGCACACAGTATGCTTATTAAATACAACTTGCGAAAACGAAAAAAATTTATTTATTAAATATTGGTCTGCAGCAGCTATCCCCTTTGGTGTAATGCATAAAATCTCATAACCATTATAACCAACTTTTTTCATGCACCTTATTAGCTGTTCTACTTCAAAGCTTCCAAAACTTGTTCCAGAAAACAGACCGTCTCTTAACATATAATCTATCCCATCCGCATCTAGCTCTGAATGCAAAATCTGTACTAATAAGCTGTTTTTCCCTCTTTCTATATTCCCCGTAATCATGTCGCAAATTGTTTCTATGGCATCATGCCCGCATTCCTTTTCTATAATACTTTTAATTTCTTCATTATTTTTAATTAT
>CAYJHC010000087.1:0-6606 GCA_964370075.1 uncultured Oscillospiraceae bacterium
CTAGCACTAATATTTTTCTGTTTCGTTCGCTATCTAGCGGACTTTTCTATTTGTATAAATAAAGAACAATGCGGTTTTAATTATATTAGTTGTTGCTAATTTATATAAAAGGGGTTCTCTATTTTTTAACAAATGTTCTTTTCCTATCTTTTAACTATTCCAACACTTCATAAATATACATGTTCTTTAAAATCAACATAAAAAAACAGTCAGAAAAATTCTAACTGCCTAAAATTTGTTTTTTTCATTGTTTACTTGGCGGAATCTGCACCGGTGCGCAGAAGGGAGTTACGAATTCTCCTTATCAACTTGGGAGAAAAATAAGATTCATAATATTATATAGCAACTATATATCCCTAACTTGTTTTGTTTAATAACTAGCCTTCGCTGAGACAGCTACCATTATATTGTTTAGTAAAATGAATTTATGATACAGATATGCTTTCTTTACCTATTTTCAAAATTATTTATCATGTTCTTAAGTGTTGCCCTAAAGTTTTCTTTCTCCTCATCATTAATATTTATATATTGTGTTTCGTATAGCGCCTTTGAAATCACTTCTATTTCACTTAGCAAGTTCTTTCCTTTTGTTGTGATTTTAACATGCGTAACTCGCTTATCAGATTCATCTTTTATGGTTTCTGCATATCCACATTTAACCAGTTTAGATACTAGGGTAGTTACCGTTTGGGGTGATTTCTGTATTTTTTCTGATAACTCCCCCATTGTCATTGTTTCTTTTGAGTTTAGTTCTATAATAATTGTTCCATGTGATGTAGACAGACTGTCCAAACAATTTTTTTTAAGTTCTTCCCCTATCATTTCATTCATAAGGTAATTTAGTTTTGCTATTAAGTTTAATGTATTATCCATCAGCACTACTCCTTTACATTCCACTCAAGAAGTTTGCCTAAAAACTTTTGCAGTTCCTCACTTTGGGGTTTAGAAAAAACTTCTTCGCTGTTTCCATATTCTAAAAGTTTACCATCATAAAGAAATGCAACTTTTTCACAAGCATGCCTTGCAAACCCCATTTCATGGGTAACAATAATAAATCTAGTACCTTCCAACTTAAGTTCATTTACCATATCTAACACCTCTGTCGTGTACTCTGGATCTAAGGCAGAGGTTGGCTCATCTAGAAGAATAAACCTTGGTTTAGCTGAAATTGCTCTGCTAATTGACACTCTTTGTTGCTGGCCTCCTGAAAGTTGAGCTGGCTTTTTATGCATATCTTCTTCAAGTCCAAATTTCACGAGTATTTCTTCAGCCCGTGCATTGGCATCTTCTTTAGAATAACCGTGCACTTTAATCAATGGTAACGTAATATTCTCTAATGCAGAAAGATGTGATAGTAGCCCATTTTGCTGAAACACAAATCCGATATTCTTTCTGTAGTCATACAAATTTTCATGTGTAACTTGATTATTATTTATAGAAAAAGTGCCACTGCTTTGTTCTATTAACCCTCCTAATATTCGAAGTAACGTGGATTTCCCTCCACCAGAAGGACCTATAATTGCAAGTGTTTCTATTTCATCCTCAAATGTAATATCATTAAGAATCAATCTATTATCTTCAAATCTTTTGGTTATATTCTTTAAATTAATTTGCATAGTTAAACCTCTTTTCTAGCCTCTGACTTGCATAAGTTAAAGGTAATGTAAGAATAAGATATAATAATCCTAAAAGTAAGTATGCTTCAAAGAATTTATAATTTGTAGCTGTAATTTCCCTCATCGTTTGTGTTAATTCAATTATTGCAATAATTGATAGCAAAGATGAATCTTTGATTATAGATGCAAATTGACCTGTTAGTGGTGGCATTGTTCTTGCAATCAACTGCGGCAGTATAACATAAAGAAAGGTTTGATTCGTTGAAAATCCAACCGACTTAGCAACTTCAAGTTGAGTCTTGTCTATTGATAATAAGCTTCCTCTAATAATTTCAGCTATGTAAGCACCTTCAAATATAGCTAAAATTACAACCCCTACTAAAATTCTATTTTCTATGCCTAAAGCTGTTCCAATAATGTAATAGAATAAATAAATTTGGGAAATTAATGGAGTTCCTCTAATTACGGTTACATAAATATCGCTAAAAGCCCTGATGATGATGATTCTAGAATTTCTTCCAAAGGCAGCAAGTATTCCTATGAGCAGGCTACATATTAAGCTTAAGATACTTATTTGAATTGTCATAATAAAGCCATCCCAAATCCTGCCCTTATACTCTACCAAGGACGGAAAATCTAGCTTAATCCCAATTATATTTAAAGCTGCAAAAAATATACCACATAGTATTATCATAGCTATAATATAATTAGCTAATAAGGTTGACTCTTTGATCTTTCCATCACTAATAAAAAATCTCTTCATATTTCTCCTAATCTAGATCAAAAAACCATTTGAACCCTAGCTTATCAAATTCTTCTTTTTCTTTACTCAAGTGCTTTTCTGTTAGATGATCAAATCCGCCATCTGCATTATAATCTTTTATAAAAGCATTAATATCTTCTAGAAGCTCTGGTTCTTCTTTATTTACAGCAATTCCCCATTTTTCTACATCTTGAAAAGGAATAAATATAGCTTCTGTAGTATCTAAATTTTCCTGATTGTTTCTATATATAGTTAACTGATCGTAAATAAATCCATCAGCCTTGCCTTGAGACACTTCAGTGACACAAGCGCTCTCATCTGCCAATACTATCAACTCTGCTTTATCCAAATTCTCTTCTGCATATGTATGTCCTGTAGACCCTGTCTTAACTGCAACCTTTTTTCCTACTTGATTTAAATCCTCTATTGAGCTTATATTAGAGTCACTATTTACTAATAGCCCTAACAAAGAATTTGCATAAGGGTCAGAAAAGTTAACAAGTTCTCCTCTTTCTTCTGTGATTGTCATTGAAGATATCACTATGTCAGCCTTGCCTGTTTGAAGTGATGGTATTAGGCCATCCCAAGCGGTATTCTCAATTACTACTTCCCTTCCTAAATATTCTCCCAAAGCCATTGCCAAGTCAACACTAATTCCGTAAGGTTCACCGCTTTCATCTTTTGTTTCAAATGGTGGATATGCTAATTCCATTGCAACTACCAAGGTTTCTTCTTCCCCTTCTTCAGAACTACCACAACCAGTTAACAGCGTCATACTCAGTAGCATTACTAGCAGCAATGCTACTACAACTCCTTTTTTCATTTCGTCCCTCCTAACACCTATATTATTTCGACATCGAAATAATAATACCATTTATCCTATATAATGTCAACATTATATATTTTTTCGGCTTTCAATTACCTTATACCTTGTAGCTTCAATTTATAGAATTATCTAGCCACTTCTTCATTAAACTAAACTAGAAAACTTTCACATTGCCATTCCTTTAACTAATAATCTGATTAATTAACTTACATGGCCTAAAGATTTTCAACAATTCCCAATGCTATTCCTGTCAAAAATGCTGCGATTACAAAGCAAATAAACCCAAATAACATGTGCCAAAGAACTCTCTTCTTCTTGCTCCCTATAAGTTTCCGCCTTATTCCATGCACATCTCCAATATAAAAAGCAATAAGCACTACGGCTATGTATGCTCCAATCCTTTCTGTCCATAATTCTATACCCGAGTTAGCTAATCCATCACCACCTATTTCAAACCCAGTGAAAATTGGGTATATAAAAAGCAACAAAAATGCAATTGCACAGGCCAGTGCAATTTTCTTCCCCTTCTTCCCTATCGTCTTAAGCTTTTTCTCCTTATTTCCCTTTGTTTTTCCTAGCAGGTCATCTTTAAGGCTATCTAGATTTTGATATCTTTCTCTCGGATCTAGCTTAGTACATTTTCCAATTATATCTCCAGCTTTTCCATCTACTAATTTATCTTGAGGAAGTTCTTTAGTAATTAGCCAGTTATAAGTTACACCTAAACTATATATATCCGTTCTTTGATCGGACTGCATAAAACCATATTGTTCTGGAGCTGCAAATCCTTTTGTCCCCATTAGAACAGTGTCTTTGTTTTTATCTTCTGTTATCCCTTTTGATGCATTGAAATCAATTAATATTAGATTGTTTTGATTAGAGAAAATAATATTACTCGGCTTAATATCTCTGTGGATAATAGGCGGCTTTAAATTGTGAAGTTGGCTTAAGATATTGCATAAAACTATCATTGCATTTTGTGCTTCCCCTACTTGCATACAACCGTTTTCTTTGCAATACTTTTCTAGAGTTATCCCTTGTATATATTCTTCTATTATAATTAATGACTCTCCCACTTCTGCCAAAAAATAAATTTGAGGTATGCCTCTAATCTGACTATTCTTTAGCCTAGTATATATTTCTTTATTATATCTGCTTATAATCTTCCTTACATATATCCCATTTGTTTCTAAATGCTGTACTAAAACTATGTCTTTTCCATCTATCAAAGAGCCGATAGGTTTATATAAAGACAATTGATAAGCTTCTTCAATTGTTAAACTGTTTTTGTTCATTATGCACCTTATTCTCTTAATGTTCAAATTTGCAAATGTACTTATATTTACACTTCTTTTCTTGACCTTTTATCATACTTTCTTTACAATTATATCATAAGTCTAGTTTCTTTTATGCGTAATAATAGTTGATATAAATTAGAATAGTGATGAGAAACCTTTAAATTACTTTTAATTTCATTAACTTACAGAAAGAATCTAAAGACAGCCGTTTATAAAAACTAAAATATTTAGGAGAGTTATGAAGGATTTGCCAACAACAGATTTATTAGAAGTTTTAAGCGAAGGCTTGGACAATGACTCATTGCAGACATTTTTAGAGGATTTAGGTAATTCTCCTGCAAAGAATCTATATTTTAGTGAGCATATGGCCACAGCAAACATTACGGCTAAAGATATTGTAAGAAATTGCTCTGGTTATATTTCTAAATCTTATGTCTATGAAATAATTAACGGAGTAAAAACAAATCCTAGCAGAGAAGTTTTACTTGTCCTTTGTTTAGCTTGCCATATGGACGCAAAAAGTACTAGAAGAGCACTATCAATTTACGAACTCCCAAACCTTTACCCTAAAAATCCTAGAGATGCTGTTATTCTTACTTGTATTAACACTGAAAAATTTGATATATCACAAGTAAACGATACCTTGGCAAGCTATGAATTAGATATACTCCCTAATTTGAAATAGCAATCAATACTTCAAACTTAGCTGCCACTCGCAGTATAGAAAAATAATCTATGAGAACTGCCTTTAATGTAATATTTAAAATCAAAAAATAAAATATGGCTTATATTTAAACATAGGTAGTTTATAACAAAATTCTTTCAAACTATTTGAATGAATTATGTATTAAACGTGTTTCTTTCTTGAATGGCAATCTTCAGCTGGCTAATTTCAATATTCTATTGCTTAATCTTATGATATTTGGGTATAAATTTAATGTAGACAAATAAGGAGGAAACAATGAAACAAAAAATAACAAACGAAGTATATTCAGTAGGTATAGTAGATAAAGAAGTTAGAATTTTCCATGGTTATGAAGTTCCTTATGGTACAACTTATAACTCTTACTTAATAATCGATGACAAAATCACCCTTGTTGATTTTGTGAAGGATAAGTTTTCAGAAGAATTTCTAAATAACATAAAAGAAATAATTGGTGACAAAAAAATTGATTATTTTGTCTGTAACCATATTGAACCAGATCATAGTGGGGCTTTGCCGCTTCTTGCAAGAGAATACCCTGAAGCTGTCATTTATGGTACAGCTAAAGGCTTCGCAGGTCTTTCTGCATATTACCCTGAAACAGATCTAAGTAATTTTATAACAGTTAAAAAAGGGGATACATTAAGCATTGGTAAGGACACACTCCATTTTATCCCAGCGCCTATGGTACATTGGCCAGATAGCATGCTTACTTACTTAGAAAATGAGAAAGTTCTTTTCTCTAATGACGCTTTAGGAGCTCATATTAGCTTCGACGGAGTTTGGGATACAGAATTAAGCGAAGACTTCTTAATGGAAAACATTGCAAATTACTATGCAAATATAGTACTTCCATTTGGGCCTTCTGTAAATAATTTAATAAAGAACCTTAGTGAATTTCCATTTGAAATTGCCTGCCCTTCTCATGGTGCAGTATTAAAAACATATTTGCCAAATGTACTTGAAGCATACGGAAAATATGCAAAAAATGAAGTAATAGAAGACAAGGTAGTAATTGTATATGATACCATGTGGGGTACTACAGAGAAAATGGCTTGCAAAATTGAGAAAGAGTGGCTGAATAAGGGCTTTAAAGTAGAAGTTTACTCTCTATCTGATGTTCACTATTCTTATGTTATGGGAAAGATTATCGACGCTAAGTACATATTCGTGGGATCATCTACCCTTAATAATGAAATGCTTCCATCTGTGGCTGCATTCTTAGTTTATATGAAAGGGTTGAAACCAAAAAACAGAATAGGAAAAGCCTTCGGCTCTTACGGTTGGACTGGAGAGTCTATTGGAAAAGTAGAAGCTATCCTTACAGATGCTGGCTTTGAAATATTAGAACAAGAAAAGGTTCTTTGGAATGTTTAGCATAGATAATCTCTAAAAATAAC
>CAYJHC010000088.1:0-6561 GCA_964370075.1 uncultured Oscillospiraceae bacterium
CATTAATTAACTAACTAAAGTTTTCTCAATAGCTCCTTCACTAGTCCATCCAGTGAGAGTACAAAGCCTCTTAATACTTTGTCCCAAGAAAAAGCAGTGTCCTTCTTTTTCTTTCGGCAAATCTTCCTTTCATTAGCTTCATAGGCCACCGCCTCAGCTAAATACTTATAAGCATTTGCTCCTCTATTTTTTTATTATTTCCACGTTTAATTATAAAGTAACTCTTGAGCAAAGTCAATAATATTTTTGACAATTTGTTAATCATTAAATCGTAAAGATATCATACTAGTAAATTAGAACATCTCCCTTCCCCTAGATTTGCACCAACAGTTTCAAATCCATCTTCGCCTTTAACACTAAAGTACTTGAGAGCACTTCATTATTTTCTTAATTGAGAATTATACCATACAGTCATTTATCCGTATTTCTGGAAATTCTCCTTCTATATCCTTTATTAAATAATCTGGAAGCCTTTCAGGTTCATAATTTTTCAAAATATCCAAGGCCTTTTCTCTTCCATGATCAATCATATTTTTTTGGCCACATTTTAGCCAATCTTCATAGGTATTCCTGTTGGCAAACTCAGGCAAGAAGTTTTCAGTTCTAGCAAAATTTCGTGTATGTTTTTGAGCAACAAACTGTCCTCCGCATCCAGCTTTTTTAACAGCATCAAAGGCAAGGGTTTCAGGAGTGACTTCGATTCCACGTAATACCCTAAGTACCATCCCATTTACTTCATTATCCACCACCAGCTGAGCAGGAGAATTAATTAGCGCCCCATTAAGCATTCCATTTGCATCATGAACAATCTGCCCCCCAGCCATGGCAGCAAGTAAAACTTGCATTGATTTTTCAACCCCTGCCTGAAAATCGCTACATTTAGACTCTGTCAAGCCACCTGTAGAGTACATTGGCAAATTGTAATACTGAGCCATCTGTGCACAACCTGCATTTAAAAGCCCATTTTCAATTCCGCCAAATACAAAGCTGGAAGTTCTCATATCACAAGTAGTTGGAACTACGGTGTAAAATGCTTTTGCCCCTTGAACAATAACCTGTGGTAAGAAAACATTAAATAAAGCTTCTGCATTTATCTGTGCCAGTATACCTGCTAGAGTCATTGGAGCAGTTAGACCTCCTATAGGACAAGTATCCAAATATACTGGAACCCCTCCTTTAACATATTTAATTATATTATCTACGCAACTAGGATCCATTTTTAGAGGGCTAATTGTACAGACAATCATAGAAAATGTAGGTCTTTCTCTAAACTCCTTCTCTCCTCCTGCAATCATCTGTCCTAGCCTCAGCACTTTGTCCGCATCATCATACATACTAGTAATTAATGGTTTTGTGCTATTATTTGCTATTGCAAAAAGCCTATTCACATCCAACTCCCCCAACGGGATGTCTCCCGCCGTACATGGTGTATCCATAATATGAATATTACAAAGTGCATCTGTAATTTTTGCTGTTTCTGCTAAGTCTTTAAGGGTGCTATCTCTTGCTTCACCTGTACGTATATCTAAGGTTTGAACAGCTCCGCCTCCGCCATCAAAGAAAACCCTTCCTGGTTCAACCACACAATCTCGATTTTTGTTTCTGCCACAAAGGCGTATTCTAGAAGGTGCTAATTTTACATAGTCCATTAAAACCTTCCTAGGAACCTTTGCAATGCCAGTAGTATAATCAACGTTACACCCTACATTCTTAAGCATGTCCAAAGCTTTTTTATGATTAATCTCATAACCAATTTCTTCTAGTATCTTCAATGAAGTTTCATGAATCATATCAATATCATGTCCTGACAATGGTTTATAGTAATCTGCTCTATATCCAAAATTATTCATATAATACCTCTCAGCAATTCCTCTCATTACTATTCGCTAATGGAAATTTCCTCTTCATTTGGCGAAGTAACACTTTGTCGCTTTAATCTTTTTTATCTAACTTACTTGCTTTTTACAATATGCACATCCACTCTCATGCCCTAAGCAGTCTAAACATGCAGAAGGAAATTTTGTCGTGTTTTTCTTTAAAATAAATTGAAATCCAGAGCAAGACTTTTGGGGAATCAGAAACCCACTTGGTTTAACTGAAACTCCAATACTCTCTGCCTCTAAAATTTCAACTAAATTTATAGCACTTTCTGTAGGTAGTCCAAAATATCCAGGTCCAAAGGTAGGAGAAAGCGTAAATTCTTCACCATATTCATTAATTAATTTTTCTTGAAATACAGCTGTACTTGCATCTACAAATGCGGTTCCCCACATATCAGAATATAGAAGTTCGCCTAAATCCTTTAACGTATCCCCTCCATGATACTCACACTCTCCTACTGTGATAATATAAAACACTATTTTTTCAATATTCTCTTTTTCTATTCTAGACATAATATTACATTTAAATGTAGCTCCCTCTAGCTCTATAGTGCCTTTATCAAAAATATCATTATCATATTCTGCTAATAGCACTTGTACACTTAGACCATCACTTCCTCTTTCATAAGTCTTCAGGCTATCTTCGTACATAGCTATATGCTTTGGCATTTCCAAATTAAATCTACATAGCCGAACAAATTCTTCTCTTGCACTTTCATAAACTTCTTCGTTAGGTATATTCATTACTCTTTTCATAATTCTTTACCCCTTCCAATTATACTGCCTACTCTTTGTGTCATTATTATATTAAATATATTTTCTTTCGTCAATTAAAATTTGATAATTAACTAATCAAGAAACTTCATTTCAATCTGCCTCCACTAAACATTAAAAATTTCCAATGAAAGCTCACATTATAGTTTCTTTTACCTCTCCTACTCAAAATAAACTTAACCGTTATATATTAAACTATTACTTATCAAATCTATCTAAAAGCTACGTTTTTTTGCTATGATTCATATAGTTATGTTATAATACTAGCATTATTCAAAAAGTAAAATTTTCAATAGTTTACTTATCTATGTAAATATAAACAGTATTTCTTTTTAATTTGCAAATAAAGGAGTATTTTTGTGCATCCAAATAATTCAAAAGAAGGGCAACTAAGCTCTCATGTAAATATCAATTTTGTATATAGCTGCACTCTTGAGCTAGTGTCTAGTTTTCACGTTATCTGCGACCCTTCTCACCATCATAACTGCATCGATTGGTATGATGATGCAATTAAACAAATCGATCAATCTTTAATTAAGAGAATTAAGGACTTTGGCAAAAAATTTGCTCAATGGCGCTTAATAATGGACTTAGTTGATTACTATATTGAGAATAATGAAAAAGGACTTTCTTCCTTGGATGATTTCAATTCAATAATCAATTCAATAAAAAACAGTCCTGAGGAAATGTACATTTACACTTTTTTAGGTCAATCTTTATTAGGAAAGCGCGAGGTAGCCACCTCTATATTAGAAGGGCGAGATCTTTTAGCTTTATGCGATTTTAAAGAATTACAGAAATATATGACATTTGAAGATGCAAAGGATTTTATAGATAATAGAGACCAATACAAGGCCGAAATACTTAGTATAATGGAAGAATACTATCATTCATATTTTAAAGAAAGATGGTCATCAAAAGTAGCCTTTTATGACTATGCAATTAATGATCAATTAAAACAGTTCAAGTCCTCTGATCCATTAAAATATATTTTGAATTTACACAAAAACCTGCAATTTACTAATGGTACATTGCAAATCCTCCAAGAAAGTCATTTTGAAATTCAAACTAAGGAAATAACAGACATAAAAATAATTTTTTCTATGTACACCTTTCCTCATTTAATGGCTAACATATTTAATAATAGTTTGACAGTTTATTTAAATTTATTACCTCCTGACATGTCTACGGCATTTTCAGAGGTGGCAAGTATTCCAAAAATGCTGGGCGACCCTACTAGATTATCCATACTCAAAATATTATTAAAATCCGAAGATACCACCTTAAACATTGCAAGATTATTAAATATGTCTTCTGCATCCATATCTCAGCATATAAAGATATTAAAAGAGGCGGGAGTACTAACTTCCCGCCGCGAAAAAAACAATGTTTACTATAGTATCGAAAAAACTGTATTAGCAAGTAAAATTAGCAGCCTAATTTCATTCCTTGAAATTACATAAGTAACTAGTATATGCTATTACTGTTTATTAATGCTTTTACAACCAAGCTAAAAAGCTTATTCCTCTTTGGTTATATTTAAGTATTCTTTTAGACTTTTAAATTCTTTTCCTAAAACCTCTTTATTTACCGAATAATAGACAAACTTTTTTTCACTTTCAGATTCTAAGAACCCAAATAGTTTTAACTTTTTCAAATGAATAGAAATAGTACTTGGTGAAAGATGAAGCATTTCACTTAATTGTTCCGTTGTCAGTGGCCTCTCTTCTAGCAATCTTAATATTTGAAGTCTAGTTGCATCACTTATAGCAGATACCAGATTCTTTGTCCTCTCCTGAACTTCAATACCCATCATTTTTCTTTGATAGTACATGTTAAAATACAATATCAAATTATCTTCATCTATATCAATCATCAAATGAGGAGATGTAAAAGCTGAAAGAAAAACAAATCCGTCTTTAAGCTTGCTAACCTCTATATCATAAACCACTTGTTTTTCAATTAATAGTTTATCATTTTTAACTTGAATGAGAGGAAATTGACTACTTAGGTATTGAGAAAATCCTAACTTTTCATATTTTTTCAACTGTTCTTTTTCAAGAAAAATTGCATGCTTACTTATTTCCTCCCAAAGGTCTTCAAAGAATACATCCCAGCAATACTCAATTAAGTTAACTATTTTATCTTTGGTCTGAAGTGGATTTCTTAAAAACTCAAGAATCTTTTCAGTTTTTATGAAACCCTGAATTTTTTTAAATTCATTTTCTTCCTCTGCGCCTTCTCCCTTATTATCAATCCATTTTTTTACAATTGCTCTATCTATATTTAAAGCTCCTCCACCAAGAAATTGACATGCAAATATTTCCATCGGCATCTCTTTTAATTTCTTGAAAGAAACATCAAATTCAGTTTGATCTGTAAATTTTATCGAAAAAATTGACAAGTCGCTGGCTACATCCATCAAAAATAAACATTCATAATAATTATCATATAAATAATCTATGTAATCCAACTTCTCAGAATCAATTTTCCCTCGAATTTCTTTTGCCCACTCTGCCCACTGTTCATGATGCTCTGCATTCCCTAAAACATGAATACAGCTCATCAATTCAACCAAAGGATTTCTAAGGAAAAGTACACTTCTATCTGTCTCAATTTTTTGTTCTGTTATTATTGGCATAATTTACCTTCTTTCTAATATTACTATCATTTTAGTTCAACTACCATATTTTGTCAATCAAATTGTGGTATTTGTCATAACATTTATAAGACTTCTCATATTTAAAAATAGCAATGATGCTTTAATTTCCCCTATATTAATTAGCCTACTTTTAATTCCTTATATCATGCTAAACTTTAAATCAGTTTTTTAAAGTTTAAACAGAATAATAATTTGCTTTACTAAAATCAAATTAATTTAGCTGTTAAAACCCTCTTATTTTTCGAAAAGAATTGACAATTAGCAAAATAGTGATACAATTCCATTAATACGATTTGACGATTATGAAATCATCATCCTAGTATAAGCAAACCTTGAGTTTGATTGCTAATTCGCCTAGATTGTTTTGTTCAAATTATTGTTTTCTTTACTTTATTAAGGAGGTTGCATTATGCAAAGAGATTTTCTAGTAAAAGACATGGTCGCAAGGCCAAATCAAATCTGCAGTGGCATGGGATTAGGTATTATGGTAATGGACGAAGTATATCCAGGTTTTCCTGGAGACTTAAGGAACCCTAGCGGTTATCCATTCCCTATTCAATACGAAATTATTGAAGGTGTTGATATAGACCAAATTGCTTTTGGGAAAGAAAAAAATGACGAGAAAATAATCGAATCATTAATCCGAGCTGCCAAGAAATTAGAAAGAATTGGATGTAAGGCTATTTTAGCCGAATGTGGTTATTTTTCATATTATCAAAAAGTTGTAGCTGAAGCAGTTAATGTCCCTGTATTTATGTCAAGTTTACTTCAAATACCTTTAATGCAACAACTTATAGGACCTAATAAGACTGTAGGTATCTTCTGTGGCAATGGTCCTGGACTTACCCCACAGCACTTAATTAATGTAGGTGTTGATTTAGATAAAACTAATATTAAAATTAAAGGTTCTGTCGATGACGGGAAGTGCCCTGCAATACATAGATTATGGACTGAGGAATTTAGAGCAGATCTTCCAGAAGCTGTCTATGAAGAATTTGGGGGAGAACTGGTTGCTAGTGTTAAAGCTTTTGTAGATGAAAACCCTGATATAGGAGCTATTATTTTAGAGTGTACTGGTTTCCAAATATTTGGAAGAGCTGTACAGAGAGAAATCGACCTTCCGGTTTTCTCTTGGGCAACATTAATGCATTATGCATATAACGTAACAAATCATATGGATTTCTACGGCACAATTTAGTTCACTAAAAAAATCTACCCAATAGAGTGTCTATGGGTAGATTTTTT
>CAYJHC010000089.1:0-2587 GCA_964370075.1 uncultured Oscillospiraceae bacterium
GGAAAAATCCTGAGCAATTGAACCAGATTAAGAATATAGGCAGATGTAGTAAAATGCATCTGCCTATTTTAATAGTTGGATTGCTACTAATTCATCGCCTTGCGTATAGCGAATAAGCATTGCCTAGCATCTGCTTCTACTCTTTTATTATCATCACAGGCAAAGGAGGATTATTAGGTCTGTTGTAGTAATCCAAAGTAATAACTAGATATTTTTTGCTGTCCAGCTTTCTTACAAAGTCTAATATTTTTTCCCGCTCTTTACCGCCATTTTCGCCACCGCTATATAGACATAGGCTTAATAGGCCTCCCTTTTTTAAATAGGCTAAAGATTTTTCTATCGCTATTAAATCTGACTCTACCTTGGTGGTAATTTCTTTATTTCCTCCTGGAAGATATCCAAAGTTAAAAACAATACAAGATGGTTTTTTGGATTCTTTTTTGATATGTTTATCTATTTCCTCATGGCTTTCGAGGAACAAGTGGGCAACATCATCAAACCCTTTATATGATAGTAGTTTTCCTGTGTTTTCTAATGCCTTTTCTTGGATATCAAAGGCAATAACTTTTCCGGATCTTCCTACTTCTTGACATAGAAAAAGAGTATCTGTCCCATTTCCCATAGTTGCATCTATACAAAAGTCTCCCTTATTAATATGCCTTTTCATAAAACTGTGGCAAAGTTTTGTTATCTGGTACATTTCTTTAACCTTATTTTGTGTCATGTCTTTTTTCCTCTCTGTTATTTGTATAGTGTCCGTTCTATTTACTCCTTGGAATTTTTTCTTCGCTACCTTTACGGCATTCCCTTTGCGATTTATAAATTATTCGAATTTTATGAATTTATATAAATATACTCTTATAGCAAAGTTTTATTTAAGAAATACTCTATTCAAAACAGAGCCTTAATTCATTTAGTTCGTTGTAATAGTAAATATATCCTATTTTAAGGCGGTTAACAACTAAAATCGTAAGCTAAGAATATATAAAATAAATTGAAAGCTGCTGAAATTAGGGATTAAGTGGAAATTAGATGTGTTTTAAGTGTGTTTTTTGTTGAACTGTGCAAAATTGAAATGACATATGATAAAATGATAGTAAGATATTAGAGTTTGATTTTGTGAGGTAGAAATGGACGCAGTTTTTAACGCAATACTGTTTATGACATTTTTAGTGTTTAATTTGGCTTTCTTCGCTTATGTTAAAGAAATTTTCAAGGACAAATATGAAGGAAGATCAGGTTGGGTTTTTCTGTGCTTTTTTAATGGTCTATTGTTATTCCTTTTGAATGAAGGCGGGGAAGGTCAGGTTATTGCAACTGCAATTACAGTTTTGTTTATCTTTTCTATGGAACAAATATATATTTTTAAAGCAACTTTTAAGCAAGCTGTTTTGATTTCATCTATGCTGACCTTTCATATTGGAGTCCTTTACTTTTTCGTACAGATTTCAATGATATCCTTTTATGGAGAAATTCCATCTGAAGAAATGGAAGCCTTTCTGTATAAAGGGATTATACTAACAACATTTATTATGCTGGCAGTACTAAGCCTCTTTTGGAGAAGAAGCTTTGTAGATCCAGTTGCTCACTTATACGATATACCACTTTTTGCAAATATTATTATAGTAACAAATTTAATATTGACGATTATAATGACAGAGAATGTTAGAAATTTTGCAGGAGAAACTCAACTATTAGTAGAAATATTACTTGCCTTTGCAACTTCAATATTTACAACAGTTCTTTACTATCAGTTGTTTTTCTTTACAGTGAAATTTAGCAGATATACTTACCATAGGGAGCATGGAGAAAAGCTAAAAGAAGTATTGGAAAAACTCCAAATTAAAGAACGGAGGTTGGAAAAAACCAAAATATATGATGACTTAATGGAGATTTATAGAAGAGACTATATTGTTGGAATACTACAGTCTATTTGCAATGATTATCAGAAACCATTTGTTGTATTCTTTGCGGATCTTAATAGATTAAAAGAGATAAATGACACCTTTGGCCACAAAATTGGAGATCAGTATTTGAAAAGAGGAGCTGAGCTTTTAAAAAATTGTTTTGGTGAATTATCCAGCTTAGGCCGGATAGGGGGTGATGAAATATTAATTATTTCAGAAAATTTAGATAATTTAGGGGCTATGGCTAAAGTTGAAGAGATAGAGAAAAATTTAGAAAATGAGAAAATGAACCCTGAAGAACTTCCACTTTCGATCAGTGTTGGGTATGTAAATGTAACAAAGGAAGAAGCAGAAAAGGGGAGCCAGTATATTATGGAACTGGCAGACAAGGCAATGAGAGAAAATAAAAAGGCTTACTATGAAAGAGAGGGTGCTAAATAATGAGTATTATTATAGCTGTAATAACCTTTTTAATATGTAATGTAGTAATTTTCTGGTATGTAAGAAAAGGGTTTACTATTATTTCAATTAACAAGAGACTTTGTGGAGTCGCTCTTGCTTTTAATGGGATTATAATATCTCTATATACGAACTATATAGAATACATAAATGATTCAATTATTACCTTGGTTTGCTTAGCAGTACTGTTCGTAGCATTTAGGTTGCAATTATGAGGAGCG
>CAYJHC010000089.1:2597-6492 GCA_964370075.1 uncultured Oscillospiraceae bacterium
TGCTGCTGTTTTTGTGACTATTTGGCTTTCTTCAATAAAAATGATTGTTGGCTCGATCTGTGCTCGATTAGACAATGAGTATGTACATGTATATTTAAGTGATAGAGAAAATTTAATAGAAATAAATATTATAGCTTTTGTTGTGTTGGCTGGCTTAGTTTTAATACTGTCAAGAATCATATCAATGAAAGCCATAGTTGCAGCAATTAGCTATAGGGAGAGTATGAACTTTGTAATTGGAGCTTTAACTACAATGTATGTGTATATTATAGCTGTAGAGGATATAGTGTATTTGAAAGGTAATGATTTTGGAATAACTAATTTTAATTTGCAAAATGGGATAGGAACCTTATTTACAAGTTCAGTAATTGTATTGTATTCATATGTGTATTCACAACTGCAAATGTTTGAACATAAGGAAAAGTTTATGAAAAGCCAGATAGAAAGCATGAGCGAAAAAATTGAAATGTTAGAAGCCAATTTGGATTTTGATAAGGAAACTAAACTTTTTACGCGAGCGTTTGCGGAGAAGAAAATTAAAGAAAACATTGAAAATAAAAATAATTTCACAGTTTTGTTTTTTGACGTTGACGGGTTGAAATTTGTTAATGATACCTTTGGGCACAATGAGGGGGATTTTTACATTAATACTGTAGCTGAAATAATTCAGAAGGGGATACCAGAAGGAAACCTTAGCAGGTTTGGAGGGGATGAGTTTGTTGCGATAATAGATAATGAAAAAGGGTATAATATTAACCAGATGGCTATAATTTGTTGCGAGAATGTAAGTAGTATAAAAGAAATATTTGATAAGGAATATTTGACTTCAGTGAGTTACGGACAAGTTGACGTACTGGGAACGCGTTCGTACACTGTGGAAGAAATAATGGAATTAGCTGATAAGAGAATGTATGAACACAAAAAAGCACGTAAAAAATCGCGTAAATAAGATGATTGGAAATTGGCACTTTTAGTGCCTATTGCTTAGTTTGAATTTATGGTATAATCTACATAATCATGGGATTTGCGTATTAGTAGTTTTAGGAGGAAAAGAAAATTATTAGTGGAATACAACCCAATTTCATATTAACAATTGCTTTTACAATTTTTTATTTGACTTTTTTTCTTGTAGGTAAGGCGACTTGGGAAAGTTCAAGCAAAACTAATGTAATTAGTATTTTAGTCCTTATTGTAAATATTGTGGCTATAAATTTCATGAGCCCATATTTTACTGGGGGAAAAACAGATATGATTTATATGGTTTTAATTTGTGTGCTCATAATACTAGAACAAAAGATAGCATTTAAATCAGTGCCTGTTAAGGGAATGATATTTTGGGGTACAGTTTTAGTGTTCCATATGGTTTGTACTTTCTATTTCTTTTTCTTTTTATTGAACAGCATGAGCTTAAATGGCTATATTGGAATTGATGGAAAAGAATTGATAACAATGAATATAGGGGTTACATTTATTGTGCTAGGAACTGTATGTATTATTTGGAAATATTACTATATATATAGATTTGAAGCTGTTCAGAAGATTAAAATATTTAATGAGGCTTTTCTTGGATTCACAATGATTTTAATCTTATTAAACCTTTATAATTTTATCGTTATTGAAGAAATAGATAATCTCCAAATCGTTACGTTAAGTATTCTTTCTGTATCCACATTATTGTTTTTACTTTACTATAATATTTTTGCATTTTCATTAAAATTTGCAGAAATGGGTCAGAATAAGGATAAAGTAGGAGCTCTATCTAAGGAATTGGAAGCCTTGGTCGAAGAGGAAGTGCTGCTAGAAAAATCTATAAGAATAGATGGACTGACAGGGGTATATACTAAGGAATATATAATGAGAACCCTGGACTCTATTTGTAATGATTTTGATAAACCATTTGTAGTGTTTTTTGCGGATCTTAATAAATTAAAGGCGATAAATGACACTTATGGGCATACCGTTGGAGATGAATACCTCAAAGCAGGGGCTGAGATTATTAAGTCAAACTTTAGAGAAGTGGACTACGTGGGACGAATCGGTGGAGATGAACTCTTAGTAATCTGCAATGATTTAGACGAAAGGGTGGCAGAAATCATAATTGAGAGAATAAGAACAAACCTCTTTCAAAGGAGTGCTATAGAAAAGATTGAGTTATCTGCTAGTATTGGATTTGTGAAAGTTACTAGGGAAATGGCGGATAGGGGTAGTCTCTTTGTATTGGAACTAGCTGACAAGGCTATGAGAAATCAGAAGGCTAAATACTATGAAAGGGAAGGTGAAAAAAAATGATGATCTTTTTATCAGCTCTTGCATTTTTTCTGTGTAATTTAGCGATTTTCTGGTATGCAAGGAAGGTTTTTACGTTAATAAGTATTAAAATTCCAATTTTTATTGCAGTCTTGACAGTGAATATGATACTTTACGTTACATACGTTATAACAGCAGACTTACCAGGGGTAAGCTTAATTAGAGAATCTGTCATGTCTTTAATATATGTGCTAGTACTTTTTATTGAGTTTAAGATAGTATTTAAAAGTAATAATTCAATTACTTTTTTTGGAACTTGTTGTTTTGTGATTTGCTTATCATCAATTAGAATGATAGTAATAACTATATTTTCATACATTGAGAATACAAATGTACATTTAATAGTAGCTGATTATGATACATTAGTGAAGATTGGCATAACTGGGTATTTTGCTATGGCAGTTTATTTAATTGTACTAGAAAAACTACTTCCAATGAGAATAGTAATATTAGCGGTTAGTTACAAAGAAAGTATGATATTTGCTATTAGTTCTCTTTCACTAGTACTATTATTCTTGCTTATGAATAGGGATTCGGTGTATATAGAGTCATCCTCTTTCGAAATTGCAAGATTAAATTTACAGGCGGGGATAGTTTCTATTTGCGGGTTTGGATTAGTGTTAATATCAGCATCTCTTTTTTCTAACTATCAAATGAATAAACAAAGAAGTGTGATTATGGAAGAAGAAATAAAAAAGAAAAGAGCTAAAATAAGAAATATTCTTGAGAATAAAGATTTGGATTTTGGCACAAATCTATTAAAAAGGAATGCAGCAGAGAAAAAAATTAGAGAAACAATAAAAAGCGGTAAGAATTTTTCATTGGCCTTTTTTGATATTGATGGACTAAAATTTGCAAATGACAGATACGGGCATAATGAAGGGGATTTTTACATTAAAACAGTAGCTGATACTTTAGAAAATATTTTTACAATAAATAATGTGTTTAGATACGGAGGAGATGAATTTATTGCAGTTATTGAAGATGATGATGAATATTTGGTAAATCAAAAGGTCTTAATTAGTTGTAAGGAAGTAAATAAGATCAAAGAATTATATAAAAAAGAGTATGAAACATCACTAAGCTATGGCTTAGTAGATATTAAGGCACCTTGTAATTATTCGATGGAAGAAATAATTGATATAGCAGATAAAAAAATGTATATATATAAGAAAAAAAATAAAAAGGAAAGAATTTCAATAAACCAAAACGATAGAAGAAAATACTAGAGTAAGTATGAAAGAGTAAAGCATATTTAAAAATATATTTATATTTGATTATAAAGGAGATAAGATGACGCTTATCTTCTTTTTAATTTCTCGCAAAACCCAATCAAAGCTAGTGCACTAAATTATTTTTCAAACAATCTTTGGAAGTCGGGAAGCCGCAATGTTAATTAAATATTGGGCATTATGTTGACAAAGACGTTGCCTTCGTGTATACTTTAATACGCTAAAGAACGAAAGCGAAGTTGTGTTTTTTATTTTAGAAAGGTTAGGAATTATGAGTCAAGACATTAGAGAGAAGGTCTTAAAAAGGACTTTTGGAATGAGGGAGGCTGTTACAATAACAGTTGGTACAGTAGTAG
>CAYJHC010000090.1:0-6265 GCA_964370075.1 uncultured Oscillospiraceae bacterium
AACGGAAATTACCTGATAGCTCAGCAACTTCCCGTCTCTACGCCTATTGACAAGCCTTTACAGTATATCCTATCTTATAATTAAATGCAAGCCTTTTTTTAAATAAAAAAAATATATTTTCGACCAATTTTCCACCCTAAATTATTGGCATTCCAATGTAACACGGCCATATTTTTCAACACGCGTCCATGCGTTTCCTCTTTTGGTTTTCCAACATTTCTCCAAAGAGCTACAACGCTTAGTTTCAAGGTAGATGGACAGAAATAGCGATAGATGGATGGGAATAGTGATAGGCGGATGGTTAGAAATAGCGATAGGTATATAGATAGTTAGGTAGACAGACATGCGGATGGATGGATGGGCCAGCGGATAGATAAAACGGCTGTAAGGACGACAGGCGACTATAACGGCAACAAAAAAATAGAGCATGATCCCTCACCACTCTATTTTTTGTAAAATGTCCTTAGTTTTCTCCCAACAAAGATTTCAATATTTCTCCAACCTTAGTAATTGGCAATCCAACCACTGAATCAAAGTCGCCTTTTATTTCTATTACAAACTTGTCTCCTCTTTCTTGAATCCCATAAGAACCCGCCTTGTCCATAGGACTACCAGTTTTAATATACTCTTCAATCTCATCTTCACTTAATTCCTTAAAAGTTACATAGGCCACTTCGCACCACTTAATTTCTTTTTGTTCTGACAAAATAGCCACACCTGTAAGAACTCTGTGAGTAGAGCCACTTAACTTCCAAAGCATATTTCTAGCATCTTCTAAGGATTCTGGCTTTCCAAGTATTTCTCCTCCCAAGACGACTATAGTATCTGCCCCAATAAATATTTTATCCCCACATACATCCATGCGGACTTTATCCGCCTTTTCATAGGCTAATCGGACTACTTCTTCTTCAGGTCCCTTGCTACTATCTATAGTCTCATCAATATCTGCGGTTTTCGTCAAGAAAGAGTAACCTAACGTCTCCATCAATTCTTTTCTCCTAGGAGATTGGCTTGCTAGTATTATTTCTATCATATTTTCTATTTCCTTATTTCTTCACCTTGTTTTTAACAATTTTTTCCGACACCGATAACAAGCCTTAATAGAAGAATCTTAAAAAACACTTCCTCCAATAAATTCCCTTAGCAGAGAAACATTACTGATGGCAGTTTCATCTTCTATTGCATCTACCTTTCTAATGAAATCTATTAACCGCCTTGCTTCTGCATAGTTTTTATTCTCCGGCTCTACATCTAGAAGTAAAGGCTCTACATATTTTTTTAACACTCCATACTCATAAATCAAAGAAGAGTTGAAAACAACATCCGCTTCTTTATTCCCTGGGAAAACATTCCTTTCTTCTCCCTGTTTTACCTTAGGCCAGCTTTCAATTGTATCTTCAGCCTTATAGTTTCTGTGAGCATTATCTCTAATTATTCTTCTTAATAACCTAGAATCTCTAGTCGACACCCTATTATGCTTATCTATATTCATCTGAGTTAAAGGGCTAATATATATCTTATACTTAATGTCTTCACTTATTTCTTTTAGCAGCTCTTTATTAAGAGCATGTATCCCTTCAATAACAATCAGTTCATCTTTGTCTATTTTACTTATTCTAGTACCAAAAACCTTTTCCCCTTTTAGGAAATCATAAACTGGAATATCCACTTCTTTCCCATCAAGAAGATCTTTCATATTTCTAGCAAAAAGATCAACGTCCATATTTTCAAGACCCTTGTCAAAATCATACTCTCCGTTCTTATCTTTTGGTTGTTGGTATCTTTCTAAAAAGTAGTCATCTGTCCCAATATACATAGGGTTATGGCCATTCACCTTAAGTTGCAGAATAATTCGTTTTGCCGTTGTGGTTTTTCCAGATGAGGAAGGTCCCGATATAAATACTATTCTCTTTCCTTTTCCCAAAATTTCTTCAGTTATATTCACAAGCTTTTGTTGATGAAAAGCCTCTGCCAACAGGATTTTTTCTTTAATTTCACCTTTTTGCGTATATGAATTTATATCTTCTACACAGTTTATTTTTAGCATTTCCGCCCATTTAGTTTCTTCTTCAAAGGCCTTATAAATATTATCTTCCGCTTCAAAGGGAGACATATCCAAATTGTCATTATCCTCAGGCCCTCTCACAACTAGACCCTTTTTATAAGGTGTTATTGAAAATTTGTCTATCATTCCTGTAAAAGGAACCAGTTCCGAATAAACAACCTCTTTGTGTCCATTCAAGTTGCAAAACCTTAGAGGAAACTCTTCTGTGGCAATTTTTAGATAGTCATCCACATATTCTATCTCTTCATTTTCCAGAATTTTTCTTCCCTCTTTTCCCCAAACACTATAAGTTTCTATAGGCAGATTCTTTTCTATAGTTGTTTTCATTTCTTCAGTTAGCTCTATGACTAACTCTGGAGAAATCTCTTCACAGCCTTCAATTTCACAGTAAACTCCACCAGATAAAGTATTCATTACATAAATTCCCTTATCTTTTAGAATATTTTTAGCAGCATAGAACAATACCACCATCATGCTATTTTGATACACTAAGTGAGCCGCTTGTGTAGTGTAATCTAGCAGGGTAATCTGGCATGGCCTGACAATTTCCTGGTTTAAACTTTCATACTTTCCATTAATCTCGCATAAATAAAAAGTCCCTTCCAGTTGTTCTTCTTCCTTGCATTCACGAAGAGCTTGCCAGACACATGTTCCTTTAGCAACATTTTTTTCTATTCTTTTATCTTTGTAAACTATAATTATTTTTATATCCATTTTCCTACCTCCTCGACCCTTTAGTAAAATCAGAAAGTCCCATTCTCACTATGTGAGTTCTCACTGCGTGAGAGGGTAAACTCTATAGTGATTCCATTTCCTATTAGCCTTGCTTAGTATTAATAATACCATTATTTTACATAAAATCAACTAAAAAAGCCATTAACTGGTTCCACCACGCTTATGCATATAATATAACATACGCATAAACAGCTTAGTAACATAGTTAACAGCTTTTCTCAGGTTTAAGTTAAGACATTTTATTTTCTAAAATATCTTTTAAGGAGTCTAGCTCCTCCTTGTGTAGAGTAATCCCTCTGCTCATATGCTTATGCTCTTTGTCCCAATCTCGAATATCATATTTAGGACTGCCTTCATTCCAGGAAACTAGGTTAATTTCCTTTGTCCACCCAGATGCATAAGTTTGAATCACTCCAAGTTCCTCTACGATTTCAAACGAAAAATCTTTTTTCTCATTCATGGTTCTCTCCTTTACTTAATTGTAAAAAGGAGTCAGTTTCCATTATTTTACATTTATTCCATCATTTTGTCAAATGTTTTTTTGAATTTATACATTTTTTTATTGAAATTTTTATTTTAGTTGTTACTGAAAGATGTCTTTTAGAATGTCCGCTGATAACATGAGCAAAAATGCCATTGCAATAAGTATTGTAACTGCAATTATAACTCCTTGCAAAAAATTAAAATCCTTTTTTAGTTGTAGCAATCCTAAAGTTATTTCAAAGATTACAATAGCAACTAGTATTATTAGCATTAACCCTGTAGGGATATTATAGAGCACACCTAATACAGTTAAAATCATTACTATTATTAGACCTGGGGCAACTACATATAAATTTATTTTTTCAAGTTCAAGCAATTCTTCGTTCCTACTACGAAAGATTTCTCGCACAATTCCAATAATCACCATTATTATAGCTGGCCACAACATTATTTCCATATTATCAAAGCTCATATATCCCCCCTATGAAACTCCATTATTCTCCCCCATAGCTTTTTAGCTTCTATTAGACCCTCTAAAAAAATATTTTTCACAAAAAAGCCTTGTCGATTATGGACGCACTAATATTTTAATTCATTATACCCTAATTCTGGCATATCACAAACATATTCTCTATTACGTTTCTATTTCATTTTTTCTTTACAGAAAAGGCACCATATAGATGGGTAGGTATGTTACATTTCCTTCTTTCTTCAAATCTTTGGTATGAACAATATATTTTTCTGTCATTCGATTGCTAAATTTTCTTTCAAATGCGTCAATCGAATTATGTTTTTTGTAATTAGAGGATTTTACTTCTATAGGGCAAATCTTATCTCCTTTGCTCAGAAGAAAGTCAATCTCATATTTATGAATAGAATCTTCCTTCGGAAAAGTATAGTAAAAAAGTTCGTGCCCTGATGCTTTTAGCATTTGAGCTACAATATTTTCAAAAATATATCCAAGATTTGCACTTAATTTATCACTTAATAGTTTTTCATAAATAATGTTTTCCGTAAACTCTTTATCCTTGAATGCCAAAGTTACAAATAATCCTGTATCACTTAAAAAAAGTTTGTACTTGCTTATGTCTTTTGATAGTGCCATGCCTGAATTTGGATCATTTGCATGATAAGCAATCTGCGCCGTCATAGAGTCTTGCATATCAGCTATCACCCCTTCTACTCTCTCTGCTCTTCCATTTTTAATCACACTTGATATTTGATACCTACTAGCATTTTTGCTAAGCTCAGCAGGTATTGATTCAAATATGATCGATGCTTTTCCTGTAGAGTCTATCTTGCGAAAATCATCATAATATAATTCTAAAATATTTCTTTTCACTTCATCAACTCTACTCAAATTGTTTGTATTGATATATTCTAAAACAGCTTGTGGCATTCCTCCTATTAGCATATACAGCCTGAAGTTTCTAAGAAGCTTGCGATGAACCCCTTCTCCTAAAGGCATCTTTTTTTCAAAAGCACTCTTTAAAAGGGGAATAGTCACTTCATCTCCCAAAGCAATATTAAATTCCTCATAATCCATCGGCCCCATTGTAATTCTTTTTTCTTCACTAGGTATGATAATGTCTTTTATGTTTTTCTTTATAGATAGTAAAGAACCAGTTTCTATGTAGTCATACCTACCATCTTTCACCAGATGCTTTATCGCTTGCCTAGCCAATGGATTTAGTTGTACTTCATCAAAAATTATTACCGATTTCCTAGTATGTAGAGTTTCTCCATATATTAGTTGAAGCCTCATAAAGAAAAATTCCAAGTCAGAAATATCCGCAAACAAATTTTTCACTTCCGCATTGACTTTAGAAAAATCTATTAAAATATAGCTTTTATACTCTTTCTTTGCAAACTCTTCAACTATTGTAGATTTTCCTATACGCCGTGCACCTTTTATTAGCAATGCACTTTTCCCATCGAAAGTTTTTTTCCAATCCAACATTTTATCGTATATTTTTCTTTTAAATACTATCTCTTCCATTTCACTATCTCCAAAGTTTCAAGTTTCGTATTTCTATCATTTGAATTTTATTTTTACAAATTTGTTTCCACATAGCATTATTCCAATTGAAAATACATAGTTATATCTCTACTATATTTTCTTTTGTCAAAAATGTCAACTATCTTTTTGCCAAAAATGCACAAAATTCGAGTTATAATTATTCCAAAAATGCACAAAAATCGAGTTATAATTATTCCAAAAATGCACAAAATTCGAGTTATAACTCCTTTAAAAATGCACATACCAGAGTTTAAATCCTCCGGGATGTGCATTTATCAAGTTTATTTCAACCTCCTAAATGAACATTTGTTGAAGCAATGCAAATTTTAATGTTCTTAACCTTTCCAGAAAAATTTCATTGCAGGAAATTTTTTGATTATATTCTTTAATAAAATTGCTAATTTTATCTTGTTCTTTTATAGATGGGCACTTTATATTAAATTCCAAAAAATTTTTCTCCGATAATTCCTTTTGCCCAGTTCCATTAGCAAAATATTCATGTTGCTTAATGAAATTTCTTTGCGAAATACAAGTATAAATATAAAAAATGTTACAACTATTCGAGGTAAAACTCATGATAGCATTAGAACATATAGTACCATCGTATTTTTTATCTATAATTGCTATGCTCCCATTAAAATAATTTTGTTTTCCAATAATAAGCTCACCTACCTTTCTAATGTAAAAAGGTCTTGTATCTGCCATCTCCCTCTTGCTTTCAGCGAACTCTATCCCATTCAAATTTAACTTAATTGTAATTTTCTTGTATTCCGAAATATTACTGACAGGTTTTTTTGATGTGGGTATTAATAGATTCCCTAATGTAAAAGTTTTAAGATCATCTGTAAACTCATGGAACCTTAAACTTTTTGTATTTAAGTAGTTATCAGCGTCTACCATCCTTTGTAATACACCTTTTTTATAGTCCTTAAGGAGAGCGATTTTCTTCTCATGCAAGGTTA
>CAYJHC010000091.1:0-6025 GCA_964370075.1 uncultured Oscillospiraceae bacterium
CTTAATAAGTCGCTAATAGCTCTTACCATTTTAACTTCATCGTCTACAACTAGAATACACAGTTTATTATTTAACATACTTTTCTCCATCTAACAGTTTTAATTCCACTAATTGGTCACTTGTCATACAAGTAACTATTAATAATCCGCCCCTAGGTAAATTATCTAATGCCTTTTTAACAGCGACCATCCTATCAAGTATTATTTCATATTCACAGTTTGTAACTGTAATTCCTTCTGCAATCTGTTTACAAATCAGTAAAGGATCTTCATTTCCTGCTTTATGAGAAACTATATATACTTTTTCTGAAAAGCTTCCCACAATCTCTCCTGCAGCTTTTCTTCGGTTATTTCCTCTTTCTCCAGCACATCCGAAAACAGTGTATATGCTTCTTCCTTTATAGTTTCTCTCTATAAATTCTTTTAGAGCCATATAGCTTAAATCATTATGAGCATGATCAAGAAGCACTTCTTTATCATTAATAGACTTAAACTCCATTCTCCCTTCAACTTTTGTTTTTTCTAAAGCAGATTTAATTTTATTCAAATTTATGCCACATTTTACCCCAATAGCAATTGCACAAAGGGCATTTTCTAAATTGAACCCGCCTTGAATAGACAAATAAAATTCTTCGTCAAAATCTTTTGTTTTGGCCTTAAAAGAGATTCCCTGCGTCTCTTCTACTAAATCATAACCGTAAACATCTGCTCTTTCACAAGTTCCAAAAGTAACTATCTCTTCATTAAAGTGGCTATCTATAGCAGTATTAATTATATCTTGAGATTGTTCAATATCTAAATTAATTATGGCACACTTTGACTTAGTTATTAATTTTTTCTTAGACTCATAATAATCTTCTAAGCTAGGGTGTTCTTCTTCACTAATGTGATCATTTCCAAAATTTAAAAAACAACCAATATCGTAGTTAATCCCTATTAATCTACCATACTTTAATCCTTGACTTGACACTTCCATAATAAAATGTTCTAGCCCATTATTTACAGAGCTATTCAAGTATTTATAAACATCTATTACCTCAGGTGTAGTTAAAGTGGCATTTTTTTCAGTTTCTCCATAATAATTTTTTATAGAACTTGTAATTCCTACATTACCTATAACCTGTCCTTCTTCAAGAATTGATTTTACTAAAAATGCTGTAGTAGACTTTCCTTTTGTTCCCGTTATCCCTATAGTATTTATATTAGCCCATGGGCTATTGTAAAACATGTCTGCCGCTATGGACATTGCTGAAGTAACATCCGTAACTATTATATTTAGGAGCCCAGTAGGTAATTCTTCAGTTAAAGTATTTTCTGACACTATAACTTTTGCACCATTTTTCACAGCTTCTAGTAAATATTCATTTATAAAAGTCTTTCCTTTTACGAAAAAAATACTCTCTTTTTCAACTTCCTTTGAATTATATGCAATTCCTTTTACCTCAAATTCTGTTTCTATCACCTGCTCTGGAAAGGCAAGTAGTTTACATTCTTTTAACTCTATAACATAGTCAGTTAGTTTCATCAGAACTCCTTTCAAATCTATAGGTATTATAAATTTGATTTGTGTTAGAGATGTGAATTCTTTCTGTTAAGAATTATTTGTGTGACACTTTTGCAAAATAAATACCGGCTTCTTATATTTAGCTAGAAGCCGGCAAATAATATTTATACTACTGGGTATACTGAATTTTCTTCATCTAACATACTAAGATCTAGTTTTTCTTGTCTCGCCATTCTGTTTTTAAAGAAAGTTTCTGCTGGTTTAGGGAAGAATGCTTGAGTTAGCACATCCTCAGGTTGTTGCATATATGCTGCTGCTGCTTTTTTTGCTTCTTCCATTTCTGGTGCTATTAAATCAGCAGGCCTACAAGTTACCTGTTCTTCACCCTTCAATATTTTTTCTACTACTTCTTGTTTTACTGGCTGTGTTGTTTTTCCATACATACCTTTTACAAGCATTTTAGCTTCATTTGGAACCAACTTATATCTTTCTCCGCCTATAACGTTCATAACTGCCTGTGTTCCTACAATTTGGCTTGAAGGAGTAACTAATGGAGGGAATCCAAAGTCTTCTCTTACTCTAGGGATCTCTTTTAGTACTTCCTCAAATTTGTCCATTGCATTTGCTTCCTTTAGCTGATTAACTAGGTTTGAAAGCATTCCTCCAGGGACTTGATAAACCAGAGTATTTATATCAACACCCATAAGCTTTGGATCAAGCAATCCACTAGCTATGTATTTTTCTCTAATAGGAGTAAAATACTCAGCCATTTCATTAAGTAATTTCATATCTAAACCTGTGTCATATTCTGTTCCATGGAAAGCAGCTACCATTGGTTCTGTAGGTGGCTGAGATGTTCCTTCTGCAAATGGAGAAATTGCTGTATCAATAATATCTACTCCTGCTTCAACAGCTTTCATGTATGTCATACTACCTAATCCGCTTGTAGCGTGAGTATGTAACTCAATTGGAATAGAAAGCGAAGATTTTAAAGCTTTAATCATTGTAGCTGTATTATATGGATCACACAATCCAGCCATATCTTTTATGCAGATTGAGTCAGCTCCCATTTGCTCTAGTTCTTTTCCTAAAGTTATAAACATTTCATTTGTATGTACTGGGCTCTTTGTATAAGAAATAGTTCCTTGCGCATGGCCTCCAAATTTTTTAGTTGCCTTAATAGCAGCCTCTAAATTTCTTGTGTCATTTAACGCATCAAATATTCTAATAATATCAATACCATTAGAAATTGCCCTATCAACAAACTCATCTACCACATCGTCAGCATAATGCTTATATCCTAATAAATTTTGTCCTCTAAGAAGCATTTGAAGTTTAGTTTTCTTGAAGTGACTACGCAATGTACGAAGTCTTTCCCAAGGATCTTCCTCTAAGAATCTAATACATGCATCATAAGTTGCACCACCCCAACACTCAACCGCATTATATCCTACGTTATCCATTGTTTCAAGAATAGGAAGCATTTCTGCTGTAGTCATTCTTGTTGCTATTAAAGATTGATGCCCATCTCTCAAGACGGTTTCTGTAATTTTTACTTTTCCCATTTTCTTTCCTTTCATAAGGTTTACCATTTATTCGTATACACTATCAATTGTACTAGTTTTTGTACATAATATCAATAAATTTATTTTATTTTTTCTTATTTTTTTGAATTTTTTTCCAATAAAACTCCCACTTTGCTCCCTATAAAGCAAGCCAGTGTAATTGGAATAATCACAACGATTGGAAAACATAATAATAAAACTCCAACCACTATTAGAGGTTTTTTCATAATAAAACCTAAGCTAGAAGCAATAACAACAGCCACTGCATATTCTGGAGTAATTGGAAAAATTGCGGCCATAGCATATCCAATACAGCTAGCACCATATATTAATGGAAAAATTGTACCTCCCCTAAATCCAAATGCATTGCAAATATTTGTGAGTAGTACTTTAATAATTCCAATAATAACTAATACGGCTATGCCATATACCTGCCAGTTATCCATTAAATCCAATAGTTGATGCTCTCCTGAAAACATAGTAAGTGGTAGCACTGCACCAATTGTACCTAAAACACCTCCTCCAATTATACAAGTAACTAATCTGTTGTGTTCAATTTTCTTAGAAATTCTATGCAAAATATTCCCAGTTATATTAAAGAATATCCCTATTAATATTCCTCCCACTATTAATGGAATAAAATAAATGAAGACGTTTAGTGTAATTTGGAAGTCAACTTCAAATCTTGGAAGGCCTACTCCTCCTTTAAATAGTTCTCCCCATAACTTCATAGAACCAAAACCAGCAAAGATTGTTGCCAAGTAAACAAATCCTTTAGCAAGTTTAAATTGCTTTTCACTTAACTTTCGACTTTTTATTATTTCTGAGTTTTGGGAAATACTAGAAGTAGTGTTTGACTCTTTGTCCATATCAAATGTAGCTGCTAAGCCCATAAAGGGCGCATGGAAAACTATTGCTAGTGTAGCACCTAATCCCGCTTCGGCTAAGCTTATAAGCTCTTGTCTTTTGTACTTTAGCCTATCACCAGCCCACAAACAAAGACCTGCTATGACTCCTGCTAAGCCTGCTTCTGGTCCTATTGCTCCCCCAAAAATTAAAGGTAATAAAGCTGCAATTGCAATAATATGCAAATTACTATAATCAAAGCCCTTACCTCCTTTGATATCTTCCATTATTTCATCTAACTCTCTAGGTAATACTCCAAATCGGTTTTGATATAGGCCTATAATTATTCCACCAATAAGGCAGACTATTATGGTATATATTCTTATATCTGGGAAAAAGCCTGGCAGAAAATGCCATATAAACTCAATCCCCAAGTTCATGACTTTCAGTATTCCCCAAATAATTGTTCCAGCAGTAAAACCTAAAACCCCTCCAAATAAAATGAAAATTGAAACATATTTAAGTCGAGTAAAATTCATGTATCTTTCTCCTATTCCATCCACAGTTTAATTGTCAAATAATATGCACTCCCCTAATTCGTCTAACTGTATATATTTATATTTCAATAGAATTATATCAGTATTGAAGTATAATTAACAGTGTTTTTATATTTTTAAAAAAATAGTGTAGTAAATTCTATTTACTACACTATTTGCAAATGCTTATTTAATTGTTATTTAGGTTAATTTCTAGTTTTAATAAAGGTTTGCAAAAATTTCTCTAATTTCTGCATCTTCTAAGAACACATAATTGTTACCCAATAGTCTTTGTTGATTGTCAACTGTAGACTTTGTAAACTCATCAATTTGAGCTTCAACCATGCCATATTCTTTTAGGCACTTTTTAGTTAAGATTTGGTTTAAGAATTTCTCTAACTCATCATATACTACATCTTCAGAGCAACCTAAAATATTTGCAAATATTTGATTTGCTAATACAATTTTTCCAGCTGGATCTTTTCTCATATACATTTTAAATACTTCAGTGAAAAATGCATAATTAGCTTCTCCGTGAGCCACGTGGAATGCACCACCTATTGAATAAGATAACGCATGAACAGCAGCACAACCAGCATTTCCAAATGCAATTCCAGCGTAACAAGAAGCATAAGCAAATTCTGTTAAGTATGGCTTTCTATTTTCAGGAGTGTTTCCACCAGCAGCTATGATTTTCTTATAACCGTCCATAATCATTTCAATAGCTTTTAACGAATACATTTCTGTGAATGGAGTAGCCTTTGGAGATAGGAAAGACTCTATAGCGTGAATTAATGCATCTATTGAACTAGTTGCAAAAACATAATCTGGAAGACCAGCTAAAGACTCCGGAATAAGTACTGCAATATCTGCATAAGTCGCATCTACAGCTAATCCTTTTTTAACTTTATCTTCCTTTAACTCTGCTATAGTTACGTTTGTAACTTCCGAACCAGTTCCACAAGTTGTTGGAATAACAATAAGTTCTTTTTCTTTCTTTGCTAAAGTTGGATCTCTGAAAAGTTCAATTGATTTAGCTGGTACGTCTAAGGCTAACACTTTGCATATATCTACAATTGTACCTCCACCAAAGGCAACGATTCTATCAAAGTCATACTTATCCATTTCAACCTTCATAGCATCAATCATCTCATCCGAAGGTTCACCTTTTCCATATTTTTCTTGATAAATTACTGGAATATCAAGACCTAACGGTTTCACATATGGATCATACATCCATTGATTTGTTACAAGAATATCTCCTTTTCCCAGTTTGAATTCCTCGTTAAACTTTTCGAATGTGTCAAAATAAAAAATCTTTGGTACTACTCTTAATGCTTGCATAACTTACCTCCTATTGATAATATTTCTACTAAAATTCAGCGTTAAAACGCTTAACAAATTCAACTTTTAGCTCTTCTCTAAAGTCAGGATGAGCTATGTTTATTAGAGCTCTTGCTCTATCCTTTAATGTTACCCCTCTCATTCTAGCTATTCCATATTCAGTTACAATATAATCTACATCACATCTACTTGTAGTTACTGCCGCTCCATGTGCTATAAATGGTACAATTT
>CAYJHC010000092.1:0-5569 GCA_964370075.1 uncultured Oscillospiraceae bacterium
GCCAATAGCAAAAAAATATATCAAAACAAATAAGGTGAAAACAAATTTGGATAGTATAGTAGGAAAAGTAGGTGTGGTAACAAAAGAGGTTTCCATGCAATCGAAGGGAGAAGTAAAAGTAGGAGCGCATTTATGGTTGGCGGACTCTCTCGATCACGAAGAAATTAAGGCAGGTGAGTATTGTGAGGTTATTGCAATTGAGGGAGCACATCTAATAGTTAAGAAGGTAAAGCAAAGTTAGAATTTGTATAGAATTTTCAGAGTTGCAATTAATTAGTTAATGAAATAGAAAAGTGTGTAAGAAGATGAACTATTTATGAAAGCGGAGGTAATAAGATGGATGGAATTATAGGAATCATAGGAATTGCAGTATTAATATTGCTGTTAATAATCGTTATAGCGAGTTCGATTAGGATTGTATCACAATCCTTTGCATATGTCGTAGAGAGACTAGGCGCATATAATCGCACTCTTGATGTTGGTTTGCATTTGTTAATACCTTTCTTTGATAGAATTGCAAAGAAAGTGTCGTTAAAAGAGCAGGTGGTTGATTTTGCGCCTCAACCTGTAATTACAAAAGATAACGTAACAATGCAAATTGACACTGTTGTTTATTATCAAATAACAGACCCTAAACTATATACTTATGGAGTGGATAGTCCTATTAATGCCATAGAGAATTTAACTGCAACAACACTTCGTAATATTATTGGTGACTTAGAACTAGATGAAACATTGACGTCAAGGGATATTATAAATGCAAAGATGCGTGCTATATTAGATGAGGCAACAGATCCATGGGGAATAAAAGTTCATAGAGTTGAAGTGAAGAATATTATCCCTCCTCGTGATATTCAAGATGCAATGGAAAAACAGATGCGTGCAGAAAGAGAAAGACGTGAAGCTATACTTCAAGCGGAAGGGAAGAAAATGTCAGAGATTCTTAATGCAGAGGGAGATAAAGCGGCCATAATACTTAGGGCGACTGCCGATAAAGAAGCGCAAATAGCAATAGCTACAGGAGAAGCTGAAGCTTTAAGATTAGTGTATGAGGCACAGGCAAAAGGTATTAAATATATTAATGAAGCAGCTCCATCTCAATCATACATATCCCTAGAAGGATTCAAAGCTTTAGAAAAATTAGGAGAAAGTAGCTCGACTAAGATTGTAATTCCTACTGAATTGCAAGGATTAGCTAGCCTAGTAACCGCTTTGCCAGAGATAGCAAAAAGTGAAAAGAATGAAAACAAATAACTTTTCTTCTTGCTTTTAATGAAGGAGAAGAAGAAATATTTGATGCAACTACTTTACTTGATATGGCAGCTTTCCAGCTTTTAAAGGATGAAGAGATATTAAAAACGGACTAAAATATAGTCCGTTTTTTAATGGAAAAAAACTAACTAACATGGTATAATTTTAAAGGAAGAATTTGGGTTAATCAAATTTATGTTAAACTATTGAAAGAAAAGGAGACAAATTATGAGCTACAAATCGGACATAGAAATAGCACAAGAATCAACACTAAATCACATTTCAAAGATAGCAGAAAAGGCAGGAATCCCAGAGGATTACGTAGACTATTATGGAAAATATAAGGCGAAGGTAGACTATAACATACTAGAAGAAAAGAAAGATAAAGAAGATGGAAAACTAATATTAGTAACAGCCATAACGCCAACTCCAGCAGGAGAAGGAAAGACAACCACAACGGTAGGCTTGTCAGATGGACTAAAGACTATAGGAAAAGATGTGTTTGTAGCCCTTAGAGAACCATCATTAGGACCAGTATTTGGAGTAAAAGGTGGAGCAGCAGGAGGCGGTTATGCTCAAATTGTTCCAATGGAAGATATTAATCTACACTTTACTGGAGACATGCACGCAATAGGCGCGGCAAATAACCTAATAGCAGCAATGTTAGATAACCATATATATCAGGGAAATAGCTTAAACATCGACCCAAGAAAAATCACATGGAGAAGAGTTGTAGATATGAATGATAGACAGCTAAGATTCGTGGTAGATGGAATGGGAGGAAAGGTAAACGGAACTCCAAGAGAAGATGGATATGATATAACAGTAGCAAGTGAAATAATGGCAATACTGTGCCTGTCAAAAGATATAGAAGATCTAAAAGAAAGATTAGCAAAGATAGTACTAGGCTACACATATGATGATAAGCCAGTAACAGCAGGAGAGATAAAAGCTCATGGAGCAGCAGCAGCATTATTAAAAGATGCCCTAAAGCCAAACCTAGTACAGACATTAGAGCATACACCAGCATTTGTACATGGAGGACCATTTGCAAATATAGCCCATGGATGTAACTCGGTAATGGCAACAAAGATGGCCTTAAAGATGGCAGACTATGTAGTGACGGAGGCAGGATTTGGAGCAGACCTAGGAGCAGAAAAGTTCTTAGACATAAAATGCAGAATGGCAGGAGTAAAGCCATCAGCAGTAGTAATAGTAGCAACAGTAAGAGCACTAAAGCACCACGGAGGAGTAGCTAAGGAAGATTTAGGAAAAGAGAACCTAGAAGCCTTAGAAAAAGGATTGCCAAACCTACTAAGACACGTAGAGAATATAACTAAGGTGTTTGGCTTGCCAGCAGTAGTAGCAATAAACGAATTCCCACTAGATACAGAGGCAGAGGTAAAACTAGTAGAAGAGAAGTGTAAAGAGCTAGGAGTAAATGTAGCCTTAAGCCAAGTATGGGCAAAAGGAGGAGAAGGTGGAGCAAAACTAGCAGAAGAGGTAGTGGCGCTTTGCGAAAAGGAAAACAACTTCCAGTATAGCTATGAGTTAACAGATAGCATAGAAGAGAAGATAACAAAGATAGCAACAAAGATATATAGAGCGAAGGATGTAAGCATCCAGCCAGCAGCAAGAAAACAAATGGAGCAATTAGAGGCATTAGGATTTGGAGAGCTTCCAATATGTATGGCAAAGACACAGTATAGCTTCTCAGATAATCCAAAGCTACTAAGAGCTCCGGAGGACTTTACGTTAACAGTAAGAAATCTAAAGGTATCAGCGGGAGCAGGCTTTATCGTAGCATTAACAGGGGATGTAATGACAATGCCAGGACTTCCTAAGGTGCCATCAGCAGAGAAGATTGATGTTGATAAAGAAGGAAAGATTACAGGACTATTCTAAACGCTTTTGGGTGTTGAAAAGTTAATTAGGTGGAAAGAGTTAAGGGGTTAACCTTGAAAGGAATCTTCAAAGTGCTTTTGCACTGACTTGAATAAATTTAAGATTTCCTATGATAGAATTAATGCCAAAAAAATAAGATAATGCAAAAGCTCTAAGTTCTCTTAGAGCTTTTAATTAATTTGTTAAGGGGGATAAAGATGAAAAGAGAATTATTAGGAAAACCTGTAACGGAAAAAATGGATCAGTATACAAAAGAAGATCAAGAAAAGCTTGTAGCTGAGAAAAAAGATAAAACTCTTGCTATTTTAAGGGTAGGGGAAAAGCCGGACGATATCTATTATGAAAACAGCGCTGTAAAAAAAGCTGAAAAATTAGGAATTAAGGCTGAGAGAGTAACTCTTCCTGTTGACTCAAGTCAAGAAGAGATTGAAAATGCAGTTTTAAAATTAAATGCTGATGAAAAAATCGGCGGAGTTTTGGTGTTAAGGCCACTTCCTAAGACAGTGGATGAAGATAAAATTATTAATCTTCTTGATCCGAATAAAGATCTAGATGGAATCACAGACATTTCGATGGCAAGAACTTATGCGGATAAAAAAGGGTTCTCGCCTTGTACGGCGAAAGCTGTAATGGAAATGTTAAAATTTTATGAGATCCCAGTTGAAGGAAAAAATGTGGTAGTTTTAGGAAGAAGCCTGGTAATTGGTAAGCCGGTTGCGATGATGGTTACAAAGGAAAATGGAACTGTGACAATTTGTCATAGTAGAACAAAGGATTTGCCTGAAGTTGTTAAGAAGGCAGACATTGTAATTTCTTCTATGGGGAGAGCGAAAATGTTAGGTGCAGAATATTTCTCTCCTGGGCAAGTAGTAATTGATGTGGGAATAAACAATGACGAAGATGGAAATATGTGCGGAGATGTTGACTTTGATAATGTAAAGGATATTGTAGATGAAATTTCTCCAGTCCCTAGAGGTGTAGGAAATGTTACTACATCAATATTGATGAGTCATTTAGTTGCGGCGGCTAAAGGCTAAAGTTGATTTTAATAAAAACGTAACCTATAACTCAAATGCTATTGAGGGAAACACATTAACACTCCGAGAAACTGACTTAGTTCTTCGAGGTCTTACTATTGATAAAAAACCTCTGAAAGACCATATGGAAGCTGTTGCTCATAAAGAAGCGTTCGAATTTGTTTCAGAATTAGTAAAAGACAACGTATTGCTTACTGAAAGTATAATAAAGCAAATACACTATTTAGTTTTGGCAGACAAAAAAGACGATAGAGGAATTTATCGTAGAGTTCCCGTTCTTATTATGGGTGCAAAACATGAGCCTGTTCAGCCTTATCTTATAGCAGGGTATAATAGAGTAGGTGGAAGTAAAAATGTTTAAATTCATATTAAATTTAATCGGCTGGGCTTGTGCCATAGTTACAATAATATTTATAGTGCTGTATATATTTTCGTAGAATAGACCTAAAGGGAGTTAGGTTGCGATCAGGACAAATGAAAAAGAGAGACAAGAAGTTTATAAGTTGAGTATATAGAAGAAGGTTGAGAAGATGATTAACAAAACAGAATTTACAGATATGGGATATGCAATGTTAGATCCAAATAGGGCTGAAAGAACAGGTATTCCTGAGGCTATATTTTCTAAGGGCAAAAAATCTGAAGAAGTAGCAGAAATTATGAAAGTCCTAGGGGTGCAAAGCCAAGAGCCAGTAATCGCAACTAAGGCTACAGAAGAAGATTTTGCTTGTGTTCAAAAGATTCTTCCAAAAGCCAACTTTTATAAGGATGCACAATTAATAGTTCTAAATGGAAGAGAGTGTGGATTAGCACAGAAAAAAGAAGAAACAAAAAAAGAAGGTGCCTATGATGTTGCTGTTGTTACTGGGGGAACTTCTGATATCCCTATTGCTGAAGAGGCAGCTATAACCTTAGAAAGCTTAGGTATAGAGACAAAAAGATTTTATGATGTTGGAGTTGCTGCTATAGACAGAATATTAGCGAAGGCGGAAGAAATAAAAAAGGCAAGAGTTGTAATTGTAATTGCTGGAATGGAAGGGGCCTTAGCCAGTGTTATAGGAGGGCTAGTTTCAGCACCTATAATTGCAGTTCCAACAAGCGTTGGATACGGAGCTCATTTTGATGGAATAGCAGCCTTACTTTCCATGCTAAATAGCTGCGCCCCTGGGGTTTCCATTGTAAATATTGATAATGGGTTTGGAGCAGCTTGTTCAGCGGCTAAAATTTTGAAAGTAAATGGCTAAATGATAATATAATAATAAGAAAGAATGAGTATGCTATCCATTTAAAGCAGATAGCAAACTTATAATAAGAGGTAAAGTAGAATGAATATTTATTTTGACTGTAAAAATGGAATAAGCTCGGATATGCTTCTTGCA
>CAYJHC010000093.1:0-5521 GCA_964370075.1 uncultured Oscillospiraceae bacterium
TTAAATTGACAATGGAAAATGGTGAAGTGATGAAGGGAGAACTTTATGAAGATATTGCTCCTGAAACAGTAGAAAACTTTGTAAAGTTGGTAGAGGAAGGCTTTTATAATGGACTTACTTTCCATAGGGTTATTCCAGGATTTATGATTCAAGGAGGCTGCCCACAAGGGACTGGAACAGGAGGCCCAGGCCATCACATTAAAGGGGAGTTTAACAGCAATGGATTTCAAAATGATCTTAAACATGATAAAGGCGTAATATCTATGGCAAGAGCGCAACATCCAGATTCTGCTGGATCTCAGTTTTTCATAATGGTAGAGAAGTCACCACATCTAGATGGACAATATGCTGGCTTTGGAAAAATAACTGAAGGAATAGAAGTTGCTGATGCTATCGTTGCTGTAAAAAGAGACTTTAGCGATAAGCCAAAAGAACCACAAGTGATTAAAACTATTGAAATCTGCTAAATATAGAGTTTTGGCTAATATGTAGCTAGGAATAATCCTAATAGTAAAAAACGAAAATAGGCAAGATAGTGTATATAATACATATTCTTGCCTATTTTTTATAGATTTATATACAAATTAAATTAAATAATATAAAATAGTTTTATGAGATGAGAAGAAGGGGGGATGATGATTGAATATAAGAGCAGTTGCCGAAAAAGCTGGTGTTTCAGTAACTACAGTGTCTAGAGTATTGAATAATCCGGACTTAGTTGCAAAAAATACAAGAGAAGATGTATTGAAAGTAATGAAGGATATGAATTATACCCCTAATTGGTTTGCAAGAAATATACAATCTAATAAAACAAAGATAATTGGGCTTTTGATATCTGACATACTTAACCCATCAAACATAGAAATTTTAAAAGGTGTAGAAGAGATAGCCCATAAAAAGAACTATAGCGTTAGTATATGTAACACAGAGTTAGATGAAGTAAAGGAAAAGGCATACTTAGAAATGTTAATAAGTAGAAATATTGACGGTATAATTTTTATGTCTACAACATTAACTAATAGAGATTTAAAGGTACTAAAGGAAAAAAGAGTTCCTTTTGTTCTAATTGATAAAAACGATAGCGTGAAAAAGGCAAATGTGGTATATACAGACTGTAGGGTGGCTACAAAAGAAGCTATTGAATACTTAATTGCTATGGGGAATAAAAATATTGCTATAATGTTGGATGTAAAAGCAAAGGCGGAAAGTGCTGAAAAGTTAATAGGTTACAAAGAAGCCTTGGAAGGAAAAAATATTGCCATTGATGATGGGAAAATAGTGTACTGCGAGAATACTATTGAAGCTGGTTTTGTAACTACCAGTAAATTATTAGATAATGAAGTGAAAATAGATGCTATATTTACTGGGACAGATACTCTTGCGTTTGGTGTAATGGAGAAAATAAAACAAGAGGGAATTAAAATTCCAGAAGAAATTGCACTAATAGGATATGATGATTTAAAAGTTGGTGCTATTACAGAGCCAAAGCTAACTACGATTAAAAAGCCTACTTATAGAATGGGTCTTTTAGGGTCAAGCTTATTATTTGATTTAATAGAAGATCATAGAGAAAAAATAGAACCACAGGAAATAATGGTAAAATCAAAGCTTAAGATCAGGAAATCTTGTGGAAACCAAGAGGGAATAATTGAAATATAAAGGAGAAATAGTATGCTACTAACTAATGTGATGGGAATAGAATGTAAAAATCCAATTGTTATTTCTGCAGGGCCATGGACAAGAGGGCGAGAAAAACTTAGAGAGGCAATAAAAAGTGGTGCAGGAGCAATAGTGACAGAGACTATTGTTTGCGAATCATATCCGGAATTTTCTCCAAGATACATGTATAATCCACAGCTACAGGGGCTGGAGAACATACGTTTATACAGTGGAATTGGTTTAGAAAGATGGATAGAGGAGCTAGAGCATATTCGAAAAGAAAACAGATACAATGAGAATTGTATAATTATTGCAAGCATAATGGGGAGTAGTCCCTCGGAATTAGCATACATTGCAAAAAAACTTGAAAAAACAGGTATAGATGGTATAGAGCTAGGCTTATCATGTCCTATGGGAGAAGGTTCAGATGTACTGTCTGGTAAAGAAGATGTCGTTTATGAATATACTAAAGCGGTAGTAGATGCTGTCAGCATACCTGTTTCAGTTAAACTAAGTCAGAGTAATAATAATATAAGTGCTATAGTAAAAGCAGCTGAAAAAGCAGGAGCCTCTGGAATAAGTGCGATAAATTCTGTCAGATGTATAATGAATGTGGATATAGAAAAGGAAAAGGTGGCATTAGGAACCTTTGGTGGATATTCAGGAATGCCTATAAAACCTTTAGGGTTATCCACAGTTGCCATGATTTCCCAGTGTACAAAATTACCTGTTGTGGGGATTGGTGGAATAGGTGATTATAATAGTTTGTTAGAATACATTATGATTGGTGCAGAGGCTTGTGGTATTGGAACTGCTATTTTGATAAACGGATATGAAATAGTTGGAGAAATAGAAAAGAAGTTAGAGTTATGGAAGAATAATCATAAGTACTCAAGTATTAGTGAAATGAAAGGTATTGCGATAAAAGGAATAAAAGCCTTTGAAGAAATAAAAGAGGAAACAAAAAAAGCAGAACTGGTTTTGGAATGTGAAGCGAAAGATTGCGTTAAATGTATTAAGGGTTGCATAGAAAATGCCATTAAATATGATAAAGGGATCAAGGTTACAAGTTCGGAATGCACTGGTTGTGGGCTTTGCGTTCATATTTGCCCTGAAAATAAAATAAAATTAAATTGGTAAAACACTAGAGAATATTGGTTGTGAAGTTTAGGCATACAAAGCTTGAAAATGAAGGCCAATATTTTTTCGTTGAAAAGTATTGACTTAAAGATTTGGATGTGATAACTTTATTTTATGAAACTAGTTTCATAGACAAAAATATTAAAAAATGGAAAAAAAGCTATGATAAGTCAAAAAATAAGAAATTTAGAAGTTAATTGATGAGTAAATAGATTTTTGGATAAAAGTTTAGTATACTTGTATGTATAGAAGATTTTAAAGAGAAGTTTAAGGAGGGTATATGTTTAAGTGTGATGTGAAAAGAATGCAAGATAAAATCACTACATTCTCAAAGTTTGGAGATACTGGAAAAGGAGGAATTACTAGATATTCTCTTTCTCCTGAGGCGAATTTAGCTAGAGAAGAGTTTGTTAAAAGAATGGAAAAGATAGGTGCTATTATTGAAACTGACGACCTAGCCAATATGTATGCCACTTTACCAGGAACAGATTCAGAAGCAAAAAGAATTGTAATGGGCTCACATGCTGACTCTGTAAAGAAGGGAGGCAATTACGATGGAATCCTAGGAGTTCTAGGAGCTATGGAAGTTCTTGAAACAATAGCTACGGAGAAAATTCCTCATAAGCATCCTGTAACGGCTATGATCTGGACAAATGAGGAAGGGTCATTATATCCGCCGGCAATGTTTTGTTCAGGAATAGTGTGCTATGATTATTTGCCAGAGAATATTTCGGTTAATTTCAAATATGAAAATTTGATGAAGTCTACAAGCGTATTAGACAAAGTGACGACTTTTGGAGAAATGCTTGAAAAATCTAAATTTAAAGGAAAAAAAGAAAATAGGCTTAGCCCAGAAAAGTATAAAGGAATGATAGAGCTACATATTGAGCAAGGGCCAATTCTAGAAGATAATAATAATGAAATAGGATTAGTGCAATGTGTATTAGGAATGTTTAATTATAGAATTAGATTCTTTGGACAGGCAGCCCATGCAGGAACCTTCCCTATGGCAAAGAGACAAGATGCTTTATTTGCAGCTTCACAAGCTATTTGTTATCTACATGAGGAAATAGACAAGCTTGGTAGACCTGAGTTAGTATATACTACTGGAGAAATAGTTTGCCAGCCGTGTGTTCATACAGTAATTCCTGATTTCGTTGATTTTTCTATTGATGTTCGACATGAAGACCCTAAAGTTTTAGAAGCAGTTATGAATATAATAAAAACGCTTCCAGAAAAGACTTGGGCAGGATGTAACTGTGAAATTGAAGAAAAATGGAAGAGAGATACAGTTTACTTTAATCAAGAATTAAAAGATTTAGTAGAAGAAGCTGCATCTGAACTAGGCACTAAACATCAAAAAATTAATTCGGGCGCAGGTCATGATGCTCAGTTCTGTAATTATGTAATCCCTACAACAATGATATTTGTCAGAACAAAAGATGGATTATCTCATTGCGAAGAGGAATTTGCAACTACAGAGGATTGTACAGCTGGAGCAACTGTAATGTTAAATGCAGTGCTTAAATTAGATGCAAAATAAAACAAAAAAGTGACATGGGCCTATTTTGACAATTGATTTCAGCTTGAATATTGGTTTTAGTAATTAATTGTGGCATAGAAATTTTTTTATAAATGTTTTCTATGCTTTGATTAAAATGAAAAAAGGAGGATAGAAAGTTGAGTAAGGTAATTAAAGGTACTTATGCCCAAGAAGCAGTTGCTGGTTTTACACATAGAACAGCAATGGAAGAGGCTGCAAGATGTTTGCTATGTCATGATGCACCATGTAGTAAGGGGTGTCCTGCTGGCACAGACCCGGGTAAATTCATAAGATCTATAAGGTTTAGAAACCCTAAAGGAGCAGCAGAAACTATTAGAGAAAACAATGTAATGGGTGCAAGTTGTGCTATGGTATGTCCATATGACAGATTATGTGAAGAAGAGTGTAGCAGATGTGGAATTGATAGACCAATAGAGATTGGTAAATTACAAAGATATGCAATGGAACAAGAAGAAATTTTTGGAATGAAAATTCTTGTTGCACCTGCGGAGAAAAAAAGAGAAAAAGTTGCTTGCGTGGGTGCAGGGCCAGCGTCACTTGCCTGTGCAGCAGAACTTGCAAAAGCAGGGTATGATGTAACTATTTTTGAAAGAGAAGAAAAAGCAGGGGGCGTTTTGACTTATGGTATCGTTCCGAGCAGATTACCAAAGAAGTTGGTAGAACAAGATGTTGCAAAAGTAAAAGATTTAGGCGTTAATATTGTTTGTAATAAAGAAGCAAAAGATGCAGACCTTGAAAGCTTTGATGCAGTATTTTTAGGAATGGGACTATGGGATGCAAAAATTCCAGAAATCCAAGGAAAAGACCTAAAAGGCGTATGGGGAGCAGCTGAATATCTAAAAGAAGCCAATGTAAAATTAGAAGGGTTTAACCCTGGTAAAAAGGTAGTAGTAGTAGGTGGTGGAGATGTAGCAGTAGATTGTGCAGTCACAGCTAAGCTACTAGGAGCAGAAGATGTAAAAATAGTTTACAGAAGAACTTTAGAAGAAGCGCCAGGAAATATGACTGAATTCCATTATGCTCTTTCTCTTGGAATAGGAATCACAACCAATATGGCACCAGCAGAAATAATGGGAAGCGGAAGCGTTGAAGCAATGGCATTTACAGGCAGAGAAGGCGTTTGCGAAAAAGCTGGATTAAAAGTAGAGGTTGATACTG
>CAYJHC010000094.1:0-5515 GCA_964370075.1 uncultured Oscillospiraceae bacterium
TTAAAGGACCAAAGGCAAAGCTAATCCCTATGAACTTGGAGGCTGTTAAATATTTCAATGAATAAACTGAATTAAGCGAGAAATCGAGACTTGTAGAGGAAAGTGGACGGCTAATAATAGCTGTAAAATGTAGATTGCTCCGTTCAAAATATAAAGATAAGAAGACAAGCAATCCCTTGACACGAATGTATAAAATTTGGTATGTTAGTAGAGAAGGTTGTTGGATATTAGTAATTGGAGGTCAAATGAACGTAGTTGCAGAATATAATAAAAAGCTAGTTTCAGCTGATGAGGCGGTGAAAGTAGTAAAGGATGGGGATTGGGTTGACTATGGGTTTTCTCTTAACACTGTAGAGTTGTTGGATAAGGCCTTGGCTAGGAGAAAAGATGAGCTTAAAGATATAAAGGTTAGAGGCTCATTATCAGCAAGACCCCTTGATATTATTACATTAGACCCAAACCAAGAAACTTTTGTGTATCACTCTTTTCATATGAGTGGGTATGAAAGGAAAATGTGCGGTGAAGGGAAATGCTTTTTTATTCCATTCATTTTTACAAATTTACCTAAACTACACCGGGAACATATAAAAACGGATGTAGCCATGACGCAGGTTTCTGCAATGGATGCAGATGGATATTTTACTTTCTCACTTTCAAATACAGGGATAAAGGCTTGTCATGATAATGCAAAATATTCTATTGTAGAAGTCAATGAACATCATCCTCATGTATGCGGAGGTCAAGACTATAGGATACACATTAGTGAAGTAGACTTTGTTGTAGAAGGGGAGCATTTGCCAATTCCAGAAATTCCTGTGCCACCACCAACAGAAGTAGATGAAAAAGTTGCAGGATACATAATTGATGAAATCACAAGTGGAGCAACAATCCAGCTAGGAATAGGAGCCCTTCCTAACTTAGTGGGAAATATGCTGGCAGAATCTGATTTAAAAGATTTAGGTTGCCATACGGAAATGATTTGTGATTCTTATCTTAAACTTCATGAAGCAGGGAAACTAACAAATAAGGAAAAAAATATTGATAAGGGCATTTCTGCTTGGTCATTAGCTTTGGGAACAAAGCCACTTTATGATTGGTTAGACAATAATGAACAATTAAAGTCATACCCTGTAGATTACATAAATGCTCCAGCTGTTATGGCGAAAAATGATAAATTAATTTCTATTAATAGTGCAATTGAAGTGGATATGTTTGGACAGATATGCTCAGAATCATCGGGAATTAGGCATATAAGTGGAACAGGCGGGCAATTAGACTTTCTTACAGGAGCTTTTAACTCAAAAGGAGGAAGAGGATATATTTGCCTAACATCTACATTTACTGACAAAAAATCAGGAGAACTAAAGTCTAGAATAGTACCTACCTTACCTACAGGTGGAATTGTTACAGATCCAAGAAGCCAAGCGTTTATATTGGTGACAGAGTTTGGACTTGTTAGTTTAGCAGGAAAGAGCACTTGGGAAAGGGCGGAGGCTCTTATATCGATAGCCCATCCAAACTTTAGAGATGACTTAATAAAAAGTGCTGAAAAGATGAATATTTGGAGAAGGAGTAACAAAAAATAATTGAAAAGAATAACGATAGTTGTTGGGCATTTTGGAAGCGGAAAAACAGAGTTTTCAGTAAACTTGGCAATTGATTTGAAGAAAAAACACGAAAAAGTTACTTTGTGTGACTTAGATATTGCCAATCCATATTTTCGCAGTAGAGAAAAAAAAGCTCTTTTAGAAGAAAAGGGAATAACAGTAGTGTCTAATGTGTTCGACTATGACATTGCAGAAGATTTGCCAGCAGTTTCTCCAGCGATTAAGGGCCCGTTCCAAAACAAGGATGTCTATTCAGTGATGGATGTTGGCGGTGATAGCATGGGAGCCAAACTTCTGAACCAGTATAAGGAAAATTTGAATGATGAAGATGTGGAGATTCTATTTGTAATTAATGGTAATAGAAAAGAAACTGACAATTTGGAAGGGTGTATGGAGCACATAAATAGTGTGATTGCTGAAACAGGGGTTAAGATTTCAGGGATTATAAATAATACTCATATGGTGGAAGAAACTGTGGCAAAAGATATAATTGATGGTCATAAGTTGTGCAAAAAGATAGAAAAAGAAATGCAAACTCCACTTAAATATGATATAGTAGTAGAAGATCTAGAACTATCAACTAAAGAGTTAGGGGAAAGAGAAAATTTAGATCTTAATCTTTATAAAATAAATTTATTAATGAGACCAAAGTGGCTAAGTAGTTAACTTACAAAAGGAGAGAAGAATGAACTTTAATGTAACAAAATCAGAGAATTTAAAAGCTAGGCCAAATGATGATCAGTTAAAGTTTGGGGCAGATTTTACAGATCATATGTTTGTAATGGAGTATAATAAGGAAAAAGGATGGCATGATGGGCAAGTTGTTCCTTATGCGCCTATAGTCTTAGATCCGTCTTGTACAGTGTTCCACTACGGACAAGAAATGTTTGAAGGGTTAAAGGCATATAGAACAGAAGACGACAGAATTTTATTGTTTAGGCCTGACATGAATGCAAAGAGAGCTAATAACACTAGTGAAAGACTTTGTATTCCTGAATTGGATGAAGATGTATACGTAGAAGCTATAAAGGCTTTAGTTGATGTAGATAGAGATTGGGTACCAAGAAAAGAGAATACTTCTCTGTATATTAGACCTTTTATAATTGCGACACAACCAACATTAGGAGTATCGCCATCCTCAACATATAAGTTTATTGTAATTTGTTGCCCAGTAGGATCCTATTATGCAAAAGGACTGATGCCAACTGGAATTTATGTAGAAGAGAAATATGTAAGATCAGTTGTTGGAGGAACTGGGGAAGCAAAGTGTGGTGGGAACTATGCTGCTGGGTTGAAAGCTCAGCAAGAAGCTTCTGCAAAAGGGTATGACCAAATACTATGGCTTGATGGAATTGAAAGAAAATACGTAGAAGAAATTGGAACTTCAAATGCTTTCTTTGTTTTTGGTGAAGAGATTGTTACTCCGCCGTTGGGGGGGACAATACTTCCAGGCATTACTAGAAACTCAGTAATACATTTATTAAAAAGCAAAGGCTATACTGTAACAGAAAGAAAAATTAGTATTGATGAAGTTTTTGATGGAATTAAAGACGGAAGTCTTACAGAAATGTTTGCTACAGGAACTGCAGCCGTAATATCTCCGGTAGGAGAGCTTTGTTATAAGGGTGAAGTGGGTATTATTAATAACAAAGAAGTAGGAGAGCTAGCGGGAATGATATATAAGGAAATCTGTGGAATACAAACTGGCAAGCTACCAGATCCATTTAAGTGGGTAGTTGAAGTATAATTCCTAGTTTTGGCTTAAGTTAAGATTGGCGGTATGCAAAATATAATTCAGTAAGAAGAAAAATATAAAAAGTAAAGACCAGATATGTATCTGGTCTTTTTTGTGGGGCTATGTTGTAAGAGTTGGTTCTACTTAATATTTGTGTTAATAGTATATCCGTTTGCATCATCGATTAAAGAAGGGCTATCTATTTCAGTAATTGGGTTATGCTTGTTTGTTTTAAGGTGTGTATCTTCGTCAAAAATAGTGAAATTATTTTTTCCGTTATTCTTAGAAATATACATAGCGATATCTGCTTTATTAAAAAGATGGGAGTAGTAAAGGCCATCTTTAGGGCAAATGGATACTCCTACACTGGCAGAAATGGTAATGTCTTCACCGCTGTCAGTTGTAAAAGTCTGAATAATTTTATCGCAAAGCAAACGGGATTTTGATTCTATTAAATCTATACTTGGGGAGGATGTCATGAAGGCTATAAATTCATCCCCGCCTACCCTGGCAATAATATCAGAGCTTTTAAATATGGAACAAACATCAGTGAAGACATTGCGAAGAACTTCATCACCTTTTGCGTGACCCATCTTGTCATTTACTGACTTGAAGTTGTCCAGATCAATCATAAAAAGGGTGCCGGTATTATGAGCGTCAATGTGGTTGTTAATTAATAGTTCGCCATGTTTTCTATTATATGCACCAGTTAGGGCGTCCAAAGTAGCATCTTGTCTTAGGGCCAATTCGGCTTCTTTCTCCTCCTGAATATTATAAACACTTAAAATTCCTAAGAGCTCCTCTGTGTTAGGGTCCTCTCTAAGAGTTATGTTTAAACGATGCCATGAATATTCCCTGTTAGGGCTAGCAGAAGACAACTCTGCATCTTCGAAACCTTTGAAATTCACTTGACAGGCTTTATAATCATAGGAAAGCTCTCTTTCGCCTTTTGCGAACAAGGATATTAATGCATTAGGTGACATTATTTCTAATTCGTTTAAATTATTTGGGTGGGCACAATTCATAGTGGTTTTTTTTATATAAGTGGAATAATTGATTTCAGGTATAGGTACTATATCTTCTCCATTAACGACTAATCTTAATAGTTTATTAGTGGAGCAATTGAATTCTGATATCATTTCTGCTTGACTAAATAATGTGTTTCTAAAAGCTGCGTCTTTAGTGATTTCATTTTCTAATTCTGCTGTTTTATTTTTGTAATCATGAAGGACAATAATTCTAAACATCATTAAAAGTCCAATATAAAAGATAACTAGTAAAAACAGTGGTAGAGTAATTTGGAGAATCGCTAGTTGAACAGACTCTATTGGAGAGTGTAGCATTGTTCCGTTATAGATTAAGAACATACATTCTAGAATGATTAACACAGCTATAAACAGAAGTAAATCAGAGCTGACTGCAATTATTTTTATTAGTCGCGTAGGAATGGCTACCATAAAGATGATTAGAATCACAATATGTAGCGCAAAAGTTCCCACTGAAGAATATAATAACAAATCCCAATTAGATACTACATTTTGCATTGAGGTGCTTAGTGAAAGGGCAAAGAGAGAAACAACAATAGATCTAAAAACTAGGAAATGTAAGATAACTCCAAGGCTTATGGTAATAATATAGGCTTTAGCATTATGAAATAGTATAAAAACTTCTACCAAAAATAACAAACAAATCCCTAAGTAAGGGGTATTTATGTAAAGCATTTCATTAAAGTATTGAGCAAGGAATTCGCTACCTCTAAAGATTTGGAGGCTAGAGATAAATATCGCTGTATTAAAGGTGCAGAAAATAGGCATTACCACCCAGAAATATTTTGGTGCTGGAAATGTTCTATAGATTAAAATGAACGATAAAAATGAATGCATAAAAACTATTAAGCATGATAACGTTAGAAATAACTGGCTCATTTTTCTCCTCCCCCCTCTTTGTAGAATATACTTATCCCAATGTTATGCTATCACAGATAATTGGAAATTTTATGGGTGTATAGTTAAAATATTGTGTTCTTTCATTATGATGAACAATTATATCATTAAATCATAGCGTAGTGGCAATAATAGATTATTTATTTTTAAAAACTAATCTTAGGAAAGTAAACAAACTCGCCTTATTTCCGTATGATAAAACGCCAAGTCGATAAATTTTTGCTGCTAAA
>CAYJHC010000095.1:0-5324 GCA_964370075.1 uncultured Oscillospiraceae bacterium
TTATTTGTACTCTACGTTTAATTCTTTTGCACGCTTTGCAATGATTTCATCAAATGCTTTGATTACATGTGGCTCAAGTTTAATTGGATTATCAGCTTCAATTATCTCTTTAACTTTGTTTTCCAATTTTTGTTTTAGTGTTGGTTTGCCTTCAGCTTCCCATGCACCTACCATTTTTCTGTTAAAGTACTTAGGATAGTAAACTTCTTTCTTAAAGTTCTTAGCAGTGTGCTTTTGGTTAACGAATGCACCACCATAAGATACTTTGTCAATTAAGTCAATAGCTAAAGAATCTGCATCAAAATTAATTCCATCTAAGAATCTCTTTGCATAAGAAATATGCTCGTCTACTAACAAGAACATTGATAGGTTTCCAATATCTCCAGCTCCTGTGTAACCATTATCATGAACAATATTTGCTCCACTTAATGCTGCACAAAGAATACTATACATTCCCTCTGTTCCAGCTTGTGCATCTACTTCCATTGCATCTGTACAACCTGAAGTACTGAATACTGGTAGGTTATAGAATCTTGCCATGTCAGCCATGATAGCGTGTACCATTCCTAGCTCTGGTCCACCATAAACGTTTGTTGTAGTCATCATGTCCATAGCTCCATAGATGTAACCATAGATGAATGGTGATCCCTTACGAGTAAGTTGGTGAATTGCTATTCCTGCTAAACACTCTGCATTACTCATTACAATACTTCCTGAAAGAGTTACTGGAGAAGTACCACCAGAAACTCCACCTGATGCATAAGTAGTAGGTATTCCATACTCAGCACAAAGCATTAGCTTTTGAATAGCTTCCTCACTGTTCATTAGTGGTGAAACTGGCTCATTATATAGTACTAAAGTAGGGTTTCTTCTAAGTTCTTCGTATCCACCACTCATAACTGCTGCCATATCTATCATAGCTTGAAGGTTTCCCTTATCTGTAGCTGTTGTAAAGTTTGGCTTGTTACAGTATGAACGTTGAGCTTTTAAACTAATCATATCCCATAAAGATTGAGGAACGTCTGCAGCTAGTCCTGTATTTGAAACATAAGAAAGGTTATCTATAGTTTCTACAACCTTAGCTACGTTTTCAACGTCTTCTAAAACCGTAGGTCTAATTTCGTTTGTATATGGATCTGTAAAGTTAGGAAGGTCTGTACCGCCTCCAAAGTAAACTCTATTTCTTTCAAGGAACATTGCTCTCTTACCAGTTTGGTCTGCTATTGTAATTCTTGATGGAGCAGTTCTAAGAGCTTCTTCAACGATAGCTGCTGGAATTTTAGCAACCATTGTTTCCATATCTACAAATGCACCTGCATCTTGTAGTAATTGAAGAGCTTTCTTCTCATAGATTTTCACACCAACACGCTCTAGTACCTCTAAACTATAATTGTGAATTTTCACCAATTGCTCGTGTGATAACATTTTTAGTTGTGCAGTTTCATTGCCAATTTGATTTGATAACATGCCTTCTCCTTTCAGTTTTATACGTTTTAAAATTATTTTATTTTCTTTTTCAGATTGATGATTTTACAATCATCAAATCGTTATACTGAGATTATATCATTTTCTCTCACTTTGTCAATTGTTTTGCCTATTTTTTTTCATTATTTCATCTATTTTTTATAGTTTTAATAGGCTATTTCCTAAATATTCCATTTGTTTATCATTTCACTTGCATATCCAAATCTCAATAATTAAGTCTTTACTTAATTTTAAACTCACTAGTAAATCAACTCTTCATTGATATACCATTGTAATACGCTAGCGAGCTCATTTATCAATTACCATAGTTTTACCTTTTTAAAAAAATAAGGAGGTAGTCATATTTTTCTACTTCCTTATTCTCTTTTTACTTAAATATTCTTATTTAGCTAAACATTAATGTTGTTTTCAACATATTTTTCTAAACAAGCCCTTTGGTCTTCTGTTAGTGGTACTTTTTCATAAGTTCTTAATCTTTCTTCCAGTTGTTCTAGGGCAATGGTTGCAGCCTCTTTTGCACCATCTTTTTCCCAAGTTCCATAATAGCCTTTAGCAAAATATTTTGGAGTTACTACTGGGTTGGATCTTACATATTTAAAAGTCTTTTTCAAAGTCATAAATGACTCTCCGTGTTTAACATCCATAATTGGCTCAAGATCTAAAGCTTTATCACTAATATCAATTTGCTCATTAGCTCTCTTACACATGCCAATCATCTCTTCATCCATTAGAAATTTTTCATAACAAATGGTATTATATGAATCTAAAACTCCCGCGCTGTGAAACACAAAATCTATTCCCTGTGAAACGGATTCAGACATTACTAACGTAGACTCAATTCCAGCTTGCCCATCATATGTTTTAGAATCAGATAAAGCGCCTCCTGATCTGCAAGGGAATCCATATTTATCTGCCAACATTCTTGTAAACTTGACAGTGAGTGCAGCTTCTGAGGATCCTATCGCTGGTGTTCCATATCGTAAATCAGATCCCCCTGATGCATTTCCGTAAACTACTGGAACTCCTGGCCTTACTAACTGTGCAAGTACTACTCCCGCTAAAACTTCTGCATTAGCAATTATTAACCCTCCTATAGCTGGTGCTGGCGCTGTAACCCCAGGCAGCACTGCACTAGCAATTATCATTGGTTGATTTTTTTCAGCATATCCTATAATTCCCCCAAGCATATTTAAATCATAGGATAATGGAGTAATAGGACTCATAATTCCAATACACACATTCTCTTCATAATCATCATAGAATTCTTGTAACATTTCTATTGATTTTACTGAGACATCATATCCCGCAGTTGCTCCTACTATTGGTTTAGTAGAATATTCTAAAGCCAAAGCAAGCTGTCTTGCAGTTTGCTCTCCCCCTGGTATATCACTAGCAGTGGTTGCCAAATATGATACAGCGTCAATTACTGAACTTGTTTCTACTAACTTAAAAAAGTTAATTAAGTCTTCTTTTTCTGACGGCCTGTGCTCGCTTCCTTTTTTCACATAGCTTGATCCCCCCGAAGATGCAAAACAAGGCTTGCCATTTCCTATTTCAACGCTATTTTCTGGATTTCGCCCTCTAATTGTAAAAGAGCTAGGTACAGTTTTTAAAGTTGCTTCTAACATTTCTTTGCTAATATAAACAAGCTGACCTTCAACCTTTGCGCCTTTTTCCTTAAATATTTTCAATGCTTTTTCATCTGGAATAAGTATCCCTTTTTCTTCTAGTACTTTTTCAGTCGCTTCGTGAATCAGATCAACGACTTTTTCCATAGTTTTAATGTCCATCTATACCTACCTCTACAAAGACTGACAGCTTTGTTAAAAGCTGTCAGTTACATTTACTACTTATTTATTATTATAAAATTTGCTAGCAAAGCTATTTACGCAGCATTCTTTTTACGTTTTGAATAATGCATAATTTGTCTAATAATTATTATAATTAAGAAAGGAATACCAATCCAACCATAGATTGTAAATGTCCAACTTAACAGTTGGTCAAATGGCATAATAGTAGTGTAAATAGTTGTACCAATTCCCATAAGTATAGTTAAAATAATAAATCCTTTTGTTCTTTCTTTAAAGAAAGTAATTGATATAGTATATAGATTAGGAACAATACAAGAGTAAATTCCTAAGATAATAACTACAGTAAATAGTATTGTAAACACTGGAGTTAGTACTGATGACATATAAATTGTAGGTACCATGTTTTGGCTAATTACTGCAATATTTGTGAATAAAGCTAGGACTAGTACTACTTCTGCTATCCCTAAACCTACATTACCAGCTATTGCACCAGCAATTAGATCTCTTCTATTTTTAAATTGCTTAGCTAAAGCCGCTAAGAAAGGGGCGCAACAAACAGGTGCCCAAGTTGCATAGAATATTCCCCCTTGAATCCAGTGGTCTCCAATTCTTGCAATAGAATCAAGTTGAGGCGCTATTGCCATTCCTTCTTGTAATCCATCTTTATGATTAAAGAAATATACGATTCCAACTATTATTGTTACAATGATCAAAATTGGTCCTATAGAACCAATTACATCTGTAACTTTTTTAAGCCCTAATAGAACAGTGATTGTTCCTATTAGTCCCATTGCAATACTTCCATATACTGGAGCAATTCCCAATGTTTGCTCAGCTGTAGCTCCAAATCCTGAAATCATAGTAGCACTACCCATAAATGCATATACTACAGTTAATCCTGCGCAAATCTTACCAAAGATTTTTCCTCCATAATAATCATATATTTCAATTGGTTTATCAAATTGATTGTCATATGCAACAGTCATATGAGTTCCACTTACAAACATATGAATTAAAATTCCGATAACGATAGCTATAAATCCGTATCCACCATAAGTAACAAAATATTGCATTGAACTTTGTCCTGTTGCAAATCCTGATCCTATACAGTATGAGATCCATGCTCCTCCAATTAATATAATGTTTTTGATACTTAACGGTTGTTTTGACTTAGAGTTTGCGGGTCCCATTTCAGTCCCGTTAGAATTAGTGTTTAACATAACTTTTCCTTTCTTAAAATCTTCTAAATGACTTAAAAAATTGCGTTTCCTGTAAAACTTACAGTACTTAAACTCTTTACAATAACTACTCAATTTACCTATAACAAATTCTCCTCGAATAGACATTTGATAATTTGTTGCTTATCACCCCCATTAAATAATAGCCTCCCTTCGATATATTTTTATTAATTTTATGATTTTGCAACTGTCTAATCGTATTAAATATATTATATCACTATAAACTTCCTTGTCAATTATTTAAGGGCAAAAATAATACAATATTTTCGGATAAATATTCATTCCTTCGAAGATAATTTCACATTTTTTAGGGGAAAATTTAACAAATTTGCTTAAAATGTTTTATGAAAAAACATGAAATGTTAAATTTATTCCTAGTATTTTTGACAAAATATTCACATTTCACTAAAAATAATTATTCACATTCCAACGGAGCATCTATTTGCTCCACAAAATTTGTAAATAAGTGTAATTTTTTCGAAAATTTTTAATTTAATTCTAGCAAATAATCCCATTCTCAATAAATCATTTTTTTGCTATATGATTATATATTCCATCATAAAGTATAAATATACAGCCTTTACCTGCAATAACCTCTACCGTTCTTTTGCCTCTATTAGTAATATCGCAAGCTACTTCTTCACAAAAAAAATGGTAGGGTTAAATCTTCCCTACCATTTAATATTATCCTATTAAGCCATAATATCATTTGCTAAATCTACAGCTGATGCTGCATCATGAGAGTACTTCGCTCCAATTTTGTCAGCATAAATGTTATTTACTGGTGCTC
>CAYJHC010000096.1:0-5096 GCA_964370075.1 uncultured Oscillospiraceae bacterium
ATCCCTACAACTCCCACCCAACAACAAGTTGCCCATCTTTCCATGTCCATCCAGGGAGTTTGCTATTAGACCCATATTCGTTTTGGAGTTCAAAATGGTCGCATAATACAAGGTAAGCCGCTGCTTTTTTAGATATCTTCTTTGAATTAGAAAGAACGCCCCTTGTTATCCCCAGGTTACCGACTGCACAAGCACAATGCCATTTGGGGTTTCCCTCTTCATCATATCCAAGGTTCTCTGGACCTGTTATCTCATACGTTGGGTAATCACATATATGATGTCCCGCCATTTCGTTTAATGTATTTATAGCATTGTCTAAAGTCACCTCTACTGGTCTATAATCTGTTATCACAATATTTTCTAATGCGTCTTCTATAGAAAGCATTTTACTCACTGCTCTTTCAAGTATTTCTGAGTTCCAGTTGGTTGCAGTAGCGATTGCACCTAAAATGGCTTCAAATAAGTCAGCCTTTACTTTCTCTTGCTCTCCTACATTATTTTGTAGATCACTTTTGCCTACTACCAGATATTTTACTATATCCCATTCATCCACTATTTTCGCTAGAGCCTTATTACTAGTTATCTCACTTTTAATTTCTGTGAAGCGATTTTCTCTCACTCTAAAGGAGTAGCTTCCATCATCTCCCCTAGCTCCAAATCTCTTTGTTATAGATTTAGTCACATAAAAATCAAGCACTCTATCACCTATAAATTCTAGCACCTCGTTATTTTCTCCACCCTCCACTGCAGAATAAGAGCTTCTTGTAAAAGCTTGGATAAGTATAGCATTGCTTACAATTATATATCCTGTCTTTTCCGCTACAACATCTTTAAGTGTCTGTCTTTCCTTTCCAGTAAATTTTTTTGTTTCTTTCATCATTCTTTTCCTCCTAAATGTTTTATCCATTGCTATTAACTTAAGAAGAAATAAAACCGCTTCACTACAATTGTTCCACTAAAATAGTTAGAATGATTGCATGTTGCAGTTTTATGATTTGCCAAAACAATATTAATAATATCCTCTATTCCCTAATCTCACTTTCATAAAACCAGAAAACAAATTCTATTACACTACTATTTCAAAAAATCACTTTCTTCATTCCCTTGTATTATATCATAAACTAAATTTTCATCTACAAAAAAAATTTTCTAGTGCTAATAGAGATGCCTACTTCAATGCCATAGCGGTTAGTTCTATTTCTCTACCAACGCTTAGTATCCCTTTTCAAACCCTATCATTGAACAACATATTCCTCTTTATCATATAATGTAATATGTTGATTATTTGGCCAAAACTCCTTTGCTTTTTCTGGTTTGTCCGCATGGATCCAAATGATTTTTGACGGGTTACAAAATTCAATTACTTTTCCAATATCCTCAACCGACGCATGTCCACTTGTATGAAGTGACTCCCACCTATTTACAAGTTTCAAGAAATCTGAAATTGTACTATCTGGTTTTGTTCGATATCCATCCCACATAGAATATATTATAATACTTTGTGAAGGATCAAACTGTTTTAAAATTCTTTGAAAAATTCTATTGTTTCTCACCATCATCACACAGCCACGCTCTTTTATTTTGTCTAACAAGTTATCTCCATATACAATTACTTTCGGTATTTTATAAACCCCAGAATGCTTACTCCAATGTTTTTCTATGCTTTCCATCAATTTTTTCTGATAACTGTCGCAAAGAAAGTATTTTCCTCTAGGCGTCGCGTGTGAAAAAGCATAAATCCTTTCGAGATTAGTGGTAGCAGCTAAAATAAATACATACTTATATTCTTTTATATATTCTTTAAGCTTTGATTGTAACTCTTGTTCAGTAGTTACTTTTGCCAAAGCTCTAGATAATGTTGTACCTTCTGTAATTAATACATCAACTTTTCCAACTAGCGCCTTTATAATTTTATCCACTCCTTTACCACGAAAACCATGCATTCTAAAGTCCCCAGTATGTAAAATTTTCTTCCCCTCTGCCTCAATTAAAAACATGTAGCTATCACAGGCAGAATGATCGATAGAAAAAGGAGTTATAGAAATATCTCCAACAACAAAATTCTTTCCCACTTCAAACACATTCGCATTAACTATCCTAGATTTTTGCTCAGTAGTACTATTTCTATCAGAAATAAGGAAGATCTCTTTTGAAAGAGATCCTATATATAGTGGTATATCTTCTCTAATTCTATGATACTGCCCTATATGATCCCCATGATTATGTGTGAATAGGACAGCATCACAAGTACCCTTATTGTTGGTTACTCCATCAATATCTATTGGCATTGGGATAAAATTAGGATCCAAACTAAGTTCATCTCCCATATCAATAATAATTCTCGTAGAATCTGTAGCAATTTCTGTTGCCACCCCACCTATTTGATGAGTTCCTCGATGAATAATTATTTTCATTACTCTAGTTCTCTTCCATCAACTGTTCCGAATAAAATAGAACGCCCTGCTGATAATTTCCACCCTTTTAATGTTGAATCATATTCTATCCATTCTCCAGCCGTTCTCAGTGTTTCAATATATCTTTGTACGCTTCTGGTAGAGATTTCACAGCGCTCGGCTAATTTTTTACTTGTAATACCTGGATTATATCTGATTTCTGAAAGTATGATTAGAGCATGATTAATCGTTTTGCTAAAATCAGTCGTCTTTCGGACCTGCTTTTGCGCCGTTAAGAAATGATATTTTAGGTTATCTGCTATTTCATCAAAACTTTTATATGCTTTAAGTGTTCGCTTCAACTCTTTTGGTGGCTCTGGCTCCCCTAACCACAGCACTATTTCATCTGTATTACAATTTATTTCTGAGTAAAAATCAAATAGTAAATCGATCTCACTTTTATCTAATTTACTAGCATTTATAATAAGTGCAACAGCGTTAATTGCAATAAGATCAGTTACGGCATTTGTATCTAGGTGCATATAATCTTTTGACGGCAGGCATTCTTTGACCTTCTCATTTTGCTCGCCTGTCAATCCTAGAGTTATTATTCTTTTTTCTTCTGACATTTGATGTACCTCTCTATTTTATCTATGACTTAAATTTATTACGGTTTCAAGATTTAATGGTGAATTGCAGAAAGTTCTTCTATAGCTCAAACTTTGATATTGAGTACGGATTACTCTCTTCAATATATAATAATTGTAAATTGATTTTACTGTTAAGCTGTTCAATTAGTTTTCTTAATTGCGGCCTATCCCCGTTTTTTAGTTCTTCATATTCTTTATATTGAGTGCTATTTTTAATAACAATAGGCGCACAAACAACTATTGGGGCTTCTATTTTCACTCCATCGACACTAAAATCCTCGCTTAATTTTCCTATATCTAAGATGTGATAATAAGTAACTATTTCTAAAATGCACCGCAATAAAGTTTCTTCATTACTTTTGCGTTTTAACTCAAGCAAGAACAACATATCATTATCTTTACTAAAAGATAGTAAGTCTATTTTCCCCGCATCATCAGTTTGTTTGTTCTTAAGAGGAGTTTGATAATCAAGCATTTTCCCAATAACTTCATCTTCCATATTTTTAAATTGGTTAAATAATTCTATGGCTAATATTTCTTCTTCTCGGTTAGACTCCGAGTTTGTTTGCTCTCCAGTATGGGTTTCCGTCTTATAACTTTTTTCTCTTGTGATAGTCTCTATTTCAGGCTCCAATATAACTTTTTTATTCTTACTATCAACAAGCCACTCCGCAATAACTTCAGTGTAATATTCTTCAGTATCATTGGTTCTCCCGCGATAGTTCACAATATTCTCTCTATACAGATTTTCCGAAACACCGTTTAACTTTTTCAACACTTCTTCTTTTCTATATCCAGCCATCTCTCTTTCCTCCTTAATCATTTTAATTTATATTAGACTTCGTCTAATATAAATTCGCTATCTGCCATTGCGAAGTAATCCAAAGCAAATAAAGCATTACTGAGCAATATTGGCAGTGCATACAAACACTATAAATAATCAAATTCAAATTTACTATGGGTCCTTTATATGGCTTTCGCTTTGCATTACCTGCTTTGCGAAAATGCCGAATAAATAAGCCTTCTGATTATTTATTTTAACATAACAATGCGACAACAGCATGGTTTCACATATGTTTTAGTTAGATTTAAAGTACGAGGTATATGAAAATCCATTATGTATATCCTTATTGTTTTCGTTTGTAATACTAATTTCAAACTTTAATTCCACTTCTTATCATGTAACCTCTGTCACATTTGATAATTTTACTTATTATACCATATCAGGCATTTATTTTCCATTCTCCAGGTAGTTCTTTAGCAATTACAAAAAGATAGCTCTTTGTACTCTAGCATCAAATACCTTCATCTTCCTTTCTAGCTCAAAAGCTGGCGATTGGTCACCCTCTTAAAAAGTGTCAATGCTTAGAAGTATTTAAATCACCACTTATTTCTAGTTAAAAATACCCCTACTGCATTTTCAACTATAGATGCATATCAACTTTATCTCAAATTAAAATACTCTAATTTCACCTCTTTGGCATTTTTTATTTTTTCCAATATCTCAAAACTGTTTTCTTGAATAAATCGAACTTGCTTACCATTTAATTTTCTAGTAGCAATCACTTTATATTTCCAATTGTCTTTAGTCGGTGGAATGTACTTTTCCTTTTTGCGCCATTCACAAGAGGAGTTAAACCATCTATCTGGAACACTACGGCTAAATGATTTATCCCAAACATAATCAACAGTAACCCACTTTCCTTTATTAAGGTTAATCAATGATGGCAGAAGAAGATACTTGGGGCCACCAACACCTTTCTCACGTTGCTTCGCAATATCTTCTGTAGCCACCTGCCAAGTTAGATACTTTTTCTCATCTGCAGTCATATTTTTTGTATACTTAGGCTGCTTTTGTCTATCGAATAACTCTACAATAAAATACTTGTAATCATTTCTATTATTTCTTTTTTCAAACTTCACTTCAACAACATCAATCCATTTACCAGTGGTATCAATTTCATCCGCTATGTCGCGCGTTATAAACACAGCACCCGAATCACCATTTTCAATATATGCAATGTATTCTGCATTATATTGAATTTTCTTAGAC
>CAYJHC010000097.1:0-5082 GCA_964370075.1 uncultured Oscillospiraceae bacterium
AATAGGAGGAGAGAGAACATTAACCTTCAATTATAAGACTTTCATCGACCTCAAAAGGTAGATATAATAATCTAACCTAGAGAGGTCGATTTTTTTTGATGTAATATAACGTGGAAGGCTATTTTCACTCTTTCAACTAACCTTACGTCTAATTTGGACTTCTGATTCTTTAGTCGATTTTTCTAAAGTAGCAGCCTCTAGTCACATTAGGCATTTTCTTTTTAGCTGTAAAATTATTTAGAATTTCAACGCAAGTATCAGGAGATTCTGTTGTGAATAGGAATTCAAAAGTAGAAACATTCTTAATTTCTTCTTGTCTATCTCCTAAATAAATTGGTTGGCTATTGAGAACTTCGAATGTTTTTTTGTTTTGACAGACTACAGGAAAAGCTATGCCCTTTCGATCAACTAGAAAATTGTTAATATTATGGGTGTTGTCATTTTCAAAAGCAGTGTAATTTTCATTTGGATTGTTACTACAATGATTGCAACTGAGACTTTCTTTAATAGGACATACTCTAGTAATCATCAAAGGAAGGTGACCATAGCCAATTAAATTTAGTTGGCTAGTGCTACAAATATTCTTTAAAGCTCCTGATGCGATTTCTGGACTTAATGTTATTGAAGTTAGGCAATATTCTTTTTCTAATAGATAGATCGAATAGTCGTTAATAATATTAAGGCCAAACCCACCGAAGATTTGGAACTGAGCATCTTTTAATAATTTCAACCTTCCTATTGTGTGGGCTCTACCTTTGTTTATTCCTAATTCTTTTGCCTTTTTTAATGCACCTTTTATTGTGGTTTCGTCTTCGAAATAAATTCGTGGTATTTCAACGATTAGTTTGTCTGTATTAGCATTTACTAAAGAGGGCTCTAAGTCATTTAGCTTAAACAATGGAATGACCACATGTCTAGAAAGTTTAATAAGCTCTCTAGTAAATTGGGAAGCATCGCTAATTGTAGAAATATATTGAGTTTGCTCCACCTTCCTTGCGGTAGGTTGCAACTTTTTTAATTCCTTTGGGTTATAAGAAGCTATTTTTATATTACTTCTTATACTGTTTAACTTTTCTATAGCGGAGCGTCTTAAATTATTTACTTCCTTTGCGGGGAAGAAAAGGTTATCATCTAGGCTACCACCTATTGAAGAAAGGTTGTAAGGAGTATCTCCCAGCTTGGAAAGATTTTTCTCTAAGTCATCCTTCGACAACTGCTTGTTTTTTGCTTTTTCGGGGCTACTTCCTACTACAGTTACAACATTTCCCTCTTGGTCGAATGCAGTAAGAGTAGCTGGCTGGTTTTCTTTCAACTCGTAATGGAAACTTAGAGGGATCTCTCTTCCCCCTTTAATCTGATCACATGTTATAGTTGCAGTAGTTTCCTGCGTTTTCCTTTTGTCATTTTCACTTCGAACACCAAAATAGTTTTTGGACAGACTGTGGAGATAGCTATTTGTAAAACCGCCTCTTGAAAATAGGTTTTTAAGTTTTTCTTTATTATATTCTTGGCCATCAAGTGCTTTTCTATAATTTGAGACACTTTCAAAAACATATTCTTTGTTTTTCATTCTTCCTTCTATTTTTAGAGAAGTTACATTTAAATCTTCGAGAATTCTTAAGTCATCAATATAGGAAAGATCCTTTAAAGATAGGGCATAATTTTCCGTGCTTATTGGAGAATTGCTTTCTTTAGAAGATTTATGCTTAGTATTTTGTAGTGAACTATTTTTAGCGATTTTTGTGGAAGGGCAGGTGCTGCTAAGTTCGCTTTGGGAGGGTAGTGGGTTATTAGTTGGAGAGCTAGGGGAAAAGGGTAATCTGCAGACACCTGCACACAGGCCTCGATTTGCGCTTCTTTCACCTAAAGCTGAGCTAAAGTAACACTGTCCTGACATGCTTACACAAAGGGCTCCGTGTATAAAAACTTCTGTTTCTATGTCTACAGAAGAAGTAATACGAAGTATCTCCTCATGGCTAAGTTCGCGTGCCAAAACCACTCTTTCAAAGCCTAAATCTTTTAACGCTTGACAATCTGAAACACTATGAGCAGACATTTGAGTAGAGGCGTGAAGTGTTAAGTCTGGTGCAATTTGTTTAATAACCTCAAGAGCTCCTAAATCTTGTAAAATTAAAGCATCAAAGCCTGATTTTGAAATGAACTTTATGTCGTCTATAAGGGTTTTGATTTCGCTATTTTTTATTACTGTATTCAAAGTCAAGAAGACCTTTTTGCCGCGTTGATGGGCATAGTCAAGGCCTTCTAATATTTCTTCTTCTGTAAAGTTGTCAGCATTTCTTCGAGCATTAAAATTTTTACCGCCTAAGTAGATTGCGTCTGCCCCTGCAGAGATTGCGGCTTTCAAGGAAGCTAAGCTTCCTGCGGGTGCCAATAATTCCATATAATCCTTTCTTTTATTCCTTTGTTTTCAAATGAACCTGCCAAATGTCATTCTTTAGAGTTTGTTAATTAGATGCTAGCAATAATACGGTCAAAAGAGTTTTTAACATTAAATATTACTTTTTCTACGTCTATTGTTAAATATTCTCCATCTTTATATAGGATTTGACCATCTACCATAGTTAGGCAGATATCTGAGCCAAGAGAAGAGAAAATAAGGTGGTCAAGAAGATTTTCTGGTGGCTGCATATGTGGGCCATCTCCATCTACGATTATAAGGTCAGCTTTATAGCCTTCTTTAATTATTCCTGAATCCAGTCTCCCCATAGCTAGGGCACCAGCTCTAGTTCCAGAGTGTAGGGTTTGAGCTATTGAAATTAAAGTTGGATCTCCGCTACTTCCCTTATGAATTAAATTAAAAAACTTAAGATCCTCTAAGTAATTTACATTATTGTTACTGGCAACACCGTCAGTTCCTATCGCAATATTAATCCCGTAATCAAGGGCAAGTTTGGCAGGCATAATTCCACTTGCAAGTTTAAGGTTACTTATGGGGCAGCTCCCGATAGTTACTTTTTTTTCTGCTAATATTTTTGCATCATTTTCACTAATATGTACACAGTGTGCTGCCGTAGCCCTTACATCAAATAAGCCACAATCATTTAAATACTCAACGGGAGTACGGCCGTTTCGCCTCTTTTTGCATTCATCTGTTTCAAAGGCAGTTTCAGATACATGAACATGTACAGGTGAGTTATATTCTTTGCAGGCCTCAGCGACTCCTCGTACAACTTTTTCGGTAGACGTGTATTCTCCATGAAGGCCAAATTCAACCTGCACCCTTCCGTTATAACTGTTATTATACTCTTTCATAAGTTCCACGCTAGAGGAGAAGCAAGGAAGATCCTTGAAATCTCTATCATCAAAGCAAACGGCAGCATCGTTTACATTTGCCTTTATTCCGCTTTCCGCATAGGCTCTGCACATTTGGTCAAGTTTCATATACATGTCATTGTGGCAAACTATTCCAAATTTAAGGGATTCGGCTATGCCAAGCAAGGTAGCTTGATAAACATCTTCATTCGTAAGTTTTTCTTCAAAAGGAAAAATTTTAGTGTGTAGCCAGTCTGATAAGTTTAGACCGCCTCCGTGACTTCGAAGTATTGACATTGGTACATGGGCATGGGCATTAAAGAAACCAGGCATTAGTACCTTAGTTCCATTGGCCTTGTATGAATTTCCAAAGTTTTTTTCTGGAGCGGTTTTTCCTATGTAGGTGATTTTATCATTTTCAATGCCGACGTACATGTTAGGCTGTAATTGATGATTTTCGTCTAAAATTGTAATATTTTCAAATAACATAATTATTTCGCATAATAGATGATAATAATTCTATTATGCACTCCTTTCTACATATATAATTTTACAATGGTTTCATCTTAAAGTAAAGGTTGATATATAAGGCATAGTAAGGTATCATATAAGAATGGAGATTATAAAAAAATTACTACATAGGGAGTCTGTAGATAGTAAGGTGGATTTACATTTTCACTCCTATTATTCGGACGGAGAACTTTCTCCAGAAAAAGTAATAGAAAAGCTTTGGGCTGAGGGGAAAACTTTAGTTTCGCTAACTGATCATGATGGAATTAAAGGAAATAAAGAAGCCAGAGAAGCAGCAGAAAATAAAGGAATGACTTATATAGATGGGATTGAAATTTCAGCTCATCATCTTTTTGATGAAAAATTAATAGGGGTGCATATTTTAGGATATGGAATTGATATTGAAAATCCTAATGTTATAGACCTCCAAAATAGATTAGAAATTTTTAGAAAAAACAGGAATTCCCTACTGCTAGAAGCATTAAAAAAAGCAGGCTACAATATTGAAGAAGAGGATATGGTCTTTAGGAAAGGGCAGACATTTATAGGAAAGACCTTAATTGCTAGGGCCTTGATCAATAAGGGATATATTGGTAGTAAGGCTGAAGCCTTTAAAAAAGGCGGCGTGTTTGAAAATCCTATAATTAGAAAAGTAAAGAAAGAAAAGGTTTACGCAAAAGAGGCTATTGACCTAATCCATGAATGTGGAGGTGTGGCGGTTATTGCTCACCCTGGAAGGCTGAGGCACATTGGAGAAATTGAAAGTGAAGAGTTTTTTGAAAATGCAGAAAGATTTATTGAACAACTAAAAGATATGGGATTAGACGGGGTAGAAGCTTGGTATGAGCACTTTTCTAAGAATGAGCAGGAACGATTTGCTCAGATGGGAAGAAAAAGAAATATGATTTTAACTGGTGGCAGTGATTACCATGGAGAAGAGATCAAGTAGAGTAACTTGGTAAGAATTTTGGTATGAAGTTAAACCAGCTAAAAATAGGGTAAATAAATAGAATATAGAGAAATATAATATATAAATAATCTTTAGTAAACTTGAAATTGATTATTTATAAGGTTGTATGCTCTGCCAGTATTGTTCAGCTTTGCTTCACAATGGCAGGTAGCGAATTTATATTAGCAAGCTAATATAAATAATCTTTAGTAAATTTAAAATCGGTTATTTATAGAATTATATGCTCTGCCAGTATTGCTCAGTAAGCCTTCGCAATGGCAGGTAGCGAATTTATATTAGATTAAGAAACAAGACGCTAAGAATGAAAAGTAAGACATTAAGAATGAAAG
>CAYJHC010000098.1:0-5066 GCA_964370075.1 uncultured Oscillospiraceae bacterium
AATGCATGAAGTTATTTCAATTTTAGCGTTACAAAGGAAAAACGGGAAAAGATAGGAGATTGAATTATGACAAAAATTGAGGAAATTAAAAAAGAACTTGCAGGAAGAACAGAAATGTCACCAGAAACAGAAACAGAATTATTTGAGACTATAGAAACTATAGAAGAAGATGGAGAGATAGTTAAGCCACTTTCAAAGAAAGATTATATTGGAATGATTATTTTAGGTGTTTTATTAGGAATAGCTCCAATTATTTATTATGGCATTCAATTACGATAATAAATGAATGAAAGCTAAAAAGGAGAAAAAGATGAATAAAAAAACATATAATGCAAATAGTGATGCTCAGTTTGGAACTTTGCCAGTACTTGGTAAAGATAGAATTTATGGATTTGGAAAATATACAGCGGTTATTTCAGGCTTTGCTCTAGCCACATGGTGTTTCTTAATAGGAGGAACTCTGTCTCTTTTTGTTGGAGTGGAGCAAGCCTTTGTTGCCTCTATAGCAGGTAACTTGATTGCTGTAATAATAATGGTTACGGCGACAATGGTACCAGCTGCCAAATATGGAACTGATAACTATACTAATTCTTCTAGTTTCTTTGGCCATAACGGAACTAAGATAATAATGGGGATAATTTCAATAATACAAATAGTCTGGGTTATTGTATTTTGTCAAATGGTTGGAAGAGCAGGTATAGCCATATTCAACGCCATAACTGGTAGTGAAATTGATAATCAAATAGTTCTGACTCTATGTGGGATAATAGCAACATTAATAGTTTGGTGGCTTACATTAAAAGGACCAGGGTTAATGGGGAAAATTAATAGTATATTTGCACCATTGATAATTGTTATTATGATCGGGATGACAATTGTAATTGGTAAAGACTATGGCTTTGGAGAAGTAATGGCATTAGACCCTTTATTGCCTGTTGAAAATGAATGGCTGAACTTCTTGCTTGCAGTTGAATTTAGTTTAGGTGCAGGTTTATCTTGGTGGCCAAACATGGGAGGACTAGCTAAACTGTGTAAAAGTACAAAAACTGCATACTGGCCTAATATAATTGGTCTTGTTTTTGCGGCAACAATTGGTACAGTAATTGGAACTGCAGCAGCCTTGTTACTAGGCAATGCAGACCCTGTAACATGGATGATACCAATGGGTGGACTTGTATTAGGAGTATTTGCATTATTTTCTGTAAGTATAGCGAATCTTACTGCCTGCTCAATAATCACATATAATATTTGCATTGGGCTAAAGCAAATAAAGTTCTTTTTTAATAAAAAATGGAGTTTTGTTACAGGTGCTTTTCTGCTGCCAGTTATTCTATTAATGTTTTGGGCAGATGTAATATATTCACAGTTCTATATAATTCTTGGCGTTGCAACTTTAATTTATAGCCCAATAGTTGCTATACAATTAATTGATTACTTTGTATTTAGGAAGCAAAACCTTAGTGTTAGAGATATGTACAATAAAAGTGAAACTTCTAGATATAGATTCTGGGGAGGATTTAATTGGATAGCTATATTAGTATTTGTACTAGCAATACCAGTTTATTTGTTTTTTATGGATCCGTTCTTACTTGTTACAAGAAATGGATTTGAATATGTAACAGCTACTGGAGCTGCTACAGTCTTTTCTTTGATAGCATATTTTGTGCTTGGTAAAATATTTTTACTAAAAAAAGGAAAAGGAGGCTATTCTGAATAAGTTAGTTTAGAACCGTATTTTAAAGCTAACTATTTATGGCTACTGAATTAATATGATTATGTTGTTAAAGATTAATAGAAAAAGGAGAGTTGAAAATGGGATTCGAATTTTATCACAAAACAAAAATTATTTCTGGAAATGGGAGTATTGCCTGTATTGGAGAAGAGGTTAAAAATAGCGGATATAATAAAGTTTTTATTGTAACAGATGCTTTTATTGGAAATAGTGATGTTCTAAAGAAAATTAAAACTAGCTTAGAAGAAAAAGAAATTAGCTATATTGTATTTGATGAAGTACTGCCAAACCCTATTGATAGTGAATGTGTAAGAGTTGCCCAAATGATAAAAGAATCGGGTGCGGATGCAGTAATCGGAGTAGGAGGCGGAAGTAGCATGGACCAAGCAAAAGCTGCTGCAGCGCTAGTTACAAATGGTGGAACTTGTAAAGACTGGGATGGGATTTTCCTAGAACAAAAAATGCATCCAGTAATCTGTATTCCAACTTCAGCAGGAACTGGTAGCGAAGTGACTTTTGTGGCTGTAATTACAGATCCTGAGCGAAAATTCAAAATGAGTGTTTTTGACCCTGAGAAATTAATTCCTGAAACAGCAATATTGGATCCAGAACTTACTCTATCATTACCTCCATTAATGACTGCAGCAACAGGTGTTGATGCTTTGACTCATGCGATTGAGGCATACACTAGCAAATTATCAAATGAGCTTACTGACGGAATTGCGATAAGAGCTATGGAAATTATTATTGAAAATCTAGAAAAAGCTGTACACAGTGGAGATGATATAGATGCAAGAGAGAATATGCTCATAGGGAGTATGATGGCAGGCATGGCTTTTATTAATTCTAATGTAGGAGCAGTACATGCTATTTCGGAAACTATAGGCGCATGGTATGGAGTTCCACATGGTATAGCTAATTCAATATTTTTGCCTCATGTTATGAGATACAATATTTCGTCGAATATTGAAAAATATGCTAAAATTGCAATGATTTTAGGGGTTGACACCAATGGAAAAACTAAAGAAGAAATCTCAGGCGCAGGAGTTGAAAAAATATTAGAATTAAATAAGTTTGTAAATATTCCTAGTTTAAGAGAATTACAAGTGCTTAGCGAAGATGATTTTGAGGGCATTGCTATAGCATCTGCTAAAAATCCATTGTCATTAGATAATTCAAGAGAAATAGGCGAAGAAGGATACATTGAAATTTTAAAGAAGGCCTATGCCATATAAATTAGAAAATTAAAGGAGATTTTTATGAAAGCAAATATAGCATGTATACAATTTGACTCAGTACTTTTTGACAAGGATACTAATATAAATAAAATGAAAGAGTTAGCAACGGAAGCTAAAAATCAAACCCCTAACTTGGACTTGATTGTATTTCCAGAACTATCCTTGACTGGTTACGAGTGCGAAGAAAAATATTACTCCCTAGCTGAAGAGTTTCCGAATGGAGATAGCTTAAAAAAAATGAGTAAAGTTGCTAAAGAATTAGATCTATATATTATTTTCGGATTTGTTGAGAAGGGTGAATCTAAAGAAGATATATATAATACTGTGGCTTTAATTGATAATAACGGAAGAATAATAGGTAAATACAGAAAAGTTCACTTAGTAGAAGGCGTTGAAACAAACTGGTTTAAGAGTGGTGATAGTTATGATGTATTTGAAACCCCTTTTGGAAAGTTAGGAATTATGATTTGCTGGGATTCTGCTTTTCCAGAAGTTGCTAGGATCTTAGCTCTAAAAGGAGCAGAAATTATTGCTGTTCCATCTGCCTGGGAAAGTCCAAAAGGAGATGACTGGGATATAGTTATGCAAGCAAGATCATTTGATAATGTGCTCTACGTTGCAGCTTGTAATAGAGTAGGAGCAGACAATACTATTAGTTTCTTTGGAAAAAGCAAAATAGTTGGACCACTAGGTAGGGTTATAAGCCAAGGAACAGATAAAGAGGAAATTGTAAGTGGTGAAGTTAATATTGCAGTTCTAGAAGACTTGAGAGAAGGCTATTATGTGTTACTTAAAGACAGAAGGCCTCACACTTATGAAGAAATTGTTAAAGATAAGAAGTAGAAAAGGAGGAGAAGATGTTACAAGAAGTCCTAGGAGGAAAACCTAATGTAAAAGTTGCAATAGCTCAAATCTCACCGGTATTTATGAATAAAGAAAAAACTATAGAGAAAGCGATAAAATATATACTAGAAGCAGGCGAAGAAAATGTAGATCTTATAGTATTTCCAGAATCTTTTATACCAGCATTTCCTTATTGGCAAGAAGGACCTAATGATTTAGTGGAAAATTTTGCAAAAGTAAATTTGGATTTTCAAGAAAATTCAGTTCTAGTTAATTCTGACGATACAAAAAAATTAAGCGAAGCTGCCAAAGAAGCGGATCTTCATATAGTTATGGGATGTACAGAATTAGATGATAGACCTGGGTCTAGAACCTTATATAACTCGATGCTTTACTTTAATAGAAGAGGAGAATTATATGGAAAGCATAGAAAGGTTGTTCCAACGAATACTGAAAGATGTTTTCATGGAATGGGACAAGGTGGAGATAATCTTTTGATTAATCAAACTGATATTGGAAGAATTGGGGGACTAGTATGTTGGGAAAACCACATGATCATGATGAGAGCTTTGTTGGCATGCCAAGGAGAAGAAATTCATGTAGCTTGTTGGCCAGGATACTTTTCTGGAATGCCTGTTGAAGGAATGACGGTTGTAGATCGAGAAGATAAAAACCCTAAATCGTATTCTACCAGTGATATTGAGATTGCAATTAGGTGCCATGCTTTTGAAACACAAGGGTTTGTTCTTAGTGCTTGTGCAATTCAACCAAAAGATGGTGTCCCAGATGACTTCCCTTACAAAGAGTCAACAAATTGGAGCTGGGCAAACGGTGGAAGTTCAATTGTTGACCCATATGGATGCTATATTGTAGAACCTGTATTTGATGAGGAAAAATTAATCATTGCTGATTTGGATAGTAATTTAATTAAGCTTGCAAAGCATTCCTTTGATGTTATGGGGCACTATTCAAGACCAGATTTAGTGAAGTTAGTATACAAGGATACTGAAGATAATTACTTGATAAAAATGAGCGAAATGCAAAATTCTAAAGGCTAAAATATAAGTAAAATATAGAAGGTATAATGGCCATATAATGTTAGACATTTAGCATTATATGGTCGTATTTTTGTTTTAATAATTTATTATTAGAAAAATATTGTTAATGAACTTTTATTTTATAGATATTATAGGGAGCTAGTAGTAAAATAAGGAGTAAGGATATATAATTGTTTTATTAATTGTGATTTAATA
>CAYJHC010000099.1:0-4758 GCA_964370075.1 uncultured Oscillospiraceae bacterium
AGGAAACCCTAATCTATGGCTAGATCTCGGAGTAAATGCAACCCCAGCGCCGTAACATATTACGATTCGAATAAATTATATTTGAACAAAAAATCAGTAGCGCGCTCGTTACTGATTTTTTTAGTTATGCTTTTGTCAAACTTCAACTTACACATGTTGCTCTCTTGTATACTTCTCGCAAAAGGTGTATAGTAAACACATAAGAAATTACTCAATACTGTTATTCCGTAGATAGTGAAATATCAGAAGAAAGGAAAGTTTAATGGAAAAATATACATTAGGACTGGATATCGGTATAGCAAGCGTAGGATGGGCAGTCGTAAATAGCCAGAGCGAAGAAATTGCCGAATCAGAAGTTCGCCTTTTCGACAGTGCTGATGCCAGCAAAAATCAAGAGCGCCGCACATTTCGCGGAATTAAAAGAAATTCGATTAGAAAGCACTTCAAAGCCCTTTAACTATAAATATAATTAAAGGGCTTTATATTTATTTTTCTATTTATTGTTTGTATTTTGGCGATTCAATTTCAAAAATTTAGCTATCGCAGGTTTCTTTAGCACAAACCTGTCTATTTAACTGGCGATAGAGCTAGCAACTCCTCATCAATAATTTTACCTTCTTTCATAATTAACTTTCCATCTAAGTAAACTGTTGAATTTAAGCAAATTCCATCACTATGTGAAATCGCTTCTTGTCCATGAGGCGGAGCATCCATAGGACTTACATAGCCAATTCCCCACTCTGTACATCCCCAAACTCTTTCATCTTCTACTACATTTCCTGTCAAAATTGCGCCAGGGTTAAATCCATAAGCAATATGTGCCATCTTAAGCATACCTTCATCATCAAAAGCTTTTAGCCACTTTTCATATTCTACAGCTTCTGATCCACCTTCAACCTTAACAACCTTACTGTTTTCAATAGTAAGGGAAATTGGCACTGAAGGAACCTTTCCAAAAGGTGGAGTTACAGTTCCGTCAAATACGATAGTACCATTAATGCTTCCAAACTTAGGAACAACATTTAATTGACCCGTTAACATATGCATCCCCGGAGTTGACGCATTACCAGAGTCACTTGCAACATAGTGGTTTGAATCAAGTTCAAATGTTACGTCACAGCCAGCTGGAGTAGTCACGCGCATTTCTTTTCCTCTGTCGTGCAACTCTTTTACTCTATCCATGAATATTCTTAATTGTGCAGTTTCAACTTTTCCAACGGTTCTAATCAATAATTCTGGCGTAAAATCAACAAGACACATATAACGAAGTTTTTTGTTCTTATCCATTGCAACTTCAAAAGGAGTTGAATATAGTAACCATTGATGATTAAATTCAATCCACACATCAGCACCACATAGCGCCCCTGCTAAAGCGTCTACAGGAATATCTGGGTCAGCTGATTTTCCTACATTTTCCGGAGTAGGAATTTGGATGACCATTGGCTTTCCTTTTGCTGCATAAACGCTAGAAGCCACTGCATTTACTACTTCCATCTCTGACATAGTATCTGACGTAATTACTACTATTTCACCTTCTTTTACTGCAAATACTTCCTTTACCAGCCTATCTGCTGCTTGTTGTAATTCAAAGTTCAACATATTCTTATTCTCCTTATCATTTCATTTGTTATTTTTCTCTACCAACTACGGCTTTAAATCTGTCCCTATTCTATCTAAAATCCCTTCAAACTTCTTTAAGATAAATACAAAAATAACCATTAACTTTTAAAAATGTTACAAAGCCTTCCTTTATAATTTCCTTTATTATTATTATTGCAACTATACCTATTTGCAGTATTTGCCAAACCGCGCAGCAAAATGCATTGGGTGTCGGATAGCAAAACAATAGTAATAATTCAAGCCAATATTATCGTTATAGAAATAAGCAAACCAATATCTATTTTTTATTAAACTTCATTCTTATTATTCAAGGAGGATAACTATGAACAAGAAACAATTTATAGAAAAAAATATCGATGAAATGACTCATAAGCTAATCGACTTTGTAAACATTCCATCTGTACTGGATCCAAATACTGCAAATTCAAAAGGAGCCCCTTTTGGGCAAGATATACAAGCCGCACTTGAGTACATCCTAAAGTTAGGAGAAAGCTTTGGGATGAAAACAAGAAATTTCGATGGTTATGCAGGAGATATTACTGTCGGAAAGGGATCATTTATCATTGGTATATTAGGACATGTAGATGTAGTAAGTGCCGGTAAAGGGTGGAACACTGATCCATTCAATGCAGTTATTATAGACGAAGAAATATTCGGAAGGGGAACAGCAGATGATAAAGGGCCAATTCTTAGCTCCCTCTACAGCATGAAATATATGGTAGACAATAACTTAATTCCTGAAGGAGTAAGCATTAGAATGATTTTAGGAACAGACGAAGAAGAGGAATGGCGAGGCATTGACAAATATATCGAAAAGGTTGATATTTTACCTAATTTATCTTTTGTACCAGATGGCTATTTCCCTCTTGTCAACTGTGAAAAAGGCTTACTTGACTTTAACCTAATTTGGGAAGAAGGCGCTCCTTCTATCGAAACACTTAATGGTGGAGATGGAAGAAATATTGTCCCATCCGAAACTTTGTGTACACTAAATGAAACTTTTGAAATTATTCCTGACAATCTCCCTGATCATATCTCTTTAAGCGTAATTGATGGCAAACTTTCTATCTCAGCTAAAGGCTTATCTACCCATGCAATGTCCCCAGAGAAAGGTAAAAACGCTATCAGTATGCTTTTTGATTTCCTGAATGTAAATGGAATTAAAGATCCGCTTGTAACCGCCTATAATCAGTTGATCGGCATGGGCTACAATGGGGAAAATATGAATATTAATTTCTCTGATGACCTTTCGGGAATATTAACTTTCAACGTAGGAAAGGTTGCTATGGAAAATGAAAAGATAATCTTTGAGTGTAATGTTAGGTACCCTGCTTCAATGGAATTAACTCAAATTGAAGAAAGTATCTGCAACAGCTTAAGCTCTTCATCCTTCCAATATTCACAAAAATCTAAGCTACCACCTATCTGTATTTCACAAGACACAAATTTAGTTTCAGCTTTACTGGAATCTTACAGAGAAGTTACTGGCGACACCAAGAACACAGCCTTTGCTATTGGCGGAGCAACATATGCACGAGCTATTCCTAATGCAGTCTCCTTTGGCCCTCTATTCCCTTATGAGGAAGAATTGGCTCACGAAGCAAATGAAAAACTTTCTATAGACAGCTACAAAAAAATGACCGAAATCTACATCTCTGCTCTAGAAAAGCTAGTTAATACTAAGGGTGCATAAATGGATACTACAAATACTGGAAACAGACTTATAAAATCTGCAAAACTAGCGGATATATTATTACTTATTGTCGGCTGTTTTATAACCGCCTTTGCAGCAGAGTGTATATTAACGCCTAATAATTTGACTACTAGCGGTATAACAGGATTTGCATTAGCCTTAGAAAAAATATTTGGAATTAGTTATATATATATTTATTATGCATGTACCTTCTTAATAATATTACTAACCTTGCTTATCCTAGGGAAGAAGGAAGTTGGAAAGATACTACTTCTTTCTATCCTTTACCCTACTACTTTAAAAGGCCTCCAGCTCTTAGACATAGAAATATATCTTGGCGATTCACTTTTGTCCTCTATATTCTTTGGCGTAATCTTCGGCATTGGTGTTGGCCTTTGTATAAAAAAGGGATTTTCTTTTGGTGGAACTGATACTATTGGCAAAATCTTACACATTAAAGTATTTCCCCATCTTAAGTTAGGGGTTTTAATCTCTATCTTAGATGCCTCAATACTTATCATGGCGCTATTCGCCTTCGGAATGAAAACCGCTCTATACGCTGTGATAAGTCAATTCATTTTCTGTAAGGTAGTGGATTATATCACTATAGGCTTTGGAATGACCCTATATAAGCACGAAATAATTAGTACTGAGTATAAACAAATAAGCGATTTCATATTAACTCATCTCGGTCGAGGAGTAACGAAAAAAAAGGTTGTTGGAGCTTATACTGGCGAAGAAAAGGTTCAGATTTCTTGCGTCTGTTCTCCTAAAGAATCCATTGACATCAAAATTTTTATACTTTCAGTAGATACTACTGCTTACATTGAGGTTATCCCCATTACTTCAGTTTGGGGAATTGGCCGCAGATTTAATCCATTAAAATAGTTAATGCAGTTTTCACAATTCAAATAATTTCATTTAACCTGCTCCTAACAGCTTGTATTTTTTTTCAAATGTATTAAACTATCCATAAAGTTTCTCATATTGAAAAGGGAGTTAGTTATGAAAATTAGTTTAGAGTTCCTTGTCGAAAAACAAATATTTGAAGGTTTAAAAGTCATAGCTGGCCGGGATGGGCTTGCTAGACCAATAAAAAGGGTTTCCGTATACGACTGCCCTTTTATGCCCTCAATTATTAGCGAAGGCATAATTGAAAAAGGCGATATTTTCATAAGTTGCCTTGAACAGTTTCGAAATAACCCCGAAGATATCAAGCCCTTCATTTCTTTTCTTGCTGAAAAAGAAAGTAGTGGTCTTTTTGTTGTAGGAAAAGAGTGTATACATGTGCTATCAGAGGATATAGTCGATATGTGTGACAAGAAATCCTTCCCTATAGTTTTTTCAGAAGCAGATATCCCCTACGCTATAATAATCGACTCAGTCAATAAACACATAGCTATCGATAACAACAATACTTTAAACAACCTAAAAATGGAAAAAAT
>CAYJHC010000100.1:0-4675 GCA_964370075.1 uncultured Oscillospiraceae bacterium
GGCGAATGTGTTATTATTGGACTAAAGCCTAGAAAGCCTGTAATTCTAGGCTTTTTTTGATATAAAATAAAAAGCTGTTACTAATTATTTTGAATAATTAATTCTAAAATAAGAATTTAGATATAGGATGGTTGCTTATGTTTCAAAAGAAACAAAGAGCAATCTTTTTTTTGTCTAAAATAGGAAGGAGGGTCAAATGTGAAACAGAATAAGAAAACTAACGAATATGCATGGGAACTATTTATGGGCGAAAATAACCCGAATTTAAGTGAGTATGACAGCGGTGCAGAGGGTTGCTTACCAGAGTGCAGAAATTGCCGCTTTCATAGGCCCAATTGGATTTATAACACTTGCTATTATGACTATTGCCCTTATTCGATGAAGAGGATATCTACTCGAAGGTCAAAAGATGAAATAGATAAATTGAAGGGAGGTAATTATGACAAAGTCTAAAGCATCCAGAGAGGAGAAAAAAGATAGCGAGAAAGAGAAGTCAAAAGTAGTAGGAGAAAAGGTAGTTGAAATACCATTAGCAGAACTTCACTATTTTAAAGATCACCCTTTTAAAGTAAGGGATGATGAAGCGATGGTGGAAACAGTAGAAAGTGTGAAGGAATATGGTGTATTGATACCAGCTATAGTAAGACCACGAACGGAAGGGGGATATGAACTAGTGTCAGGACATCGTAGACATAGAGCTTGTGAACTTGCAGAGAGACAATCAATGCCGGCTATTGTACGGGAATTGGAAGACGATAAAGCAATAATGATTATGGTAGACAGTAATTTGCAAAGGGAGAATATACTGCCGAGTGAACGCGCTTTAGCATATAAGATGAAACTAGAAGCAATAAAAAGGCAAGGCAAACGAAAAGATTTAACTTCGTCCCAAATTGGGACAAAGTTAAAAAGAGCTGATGAAATTATTGCCGAAGATGTAGGAACAAGTAGAAATCAGATACAACGATATATTAGATTAAATCAACTTATTCCAGAACTTTTAACAATGGTAGATGAAAAGAAGATGGGTATGACTCCAGCAGTAGAGCTTTCTTATCTTAATGAAGAAGAGCAAAGAGAGTTCGTTGAGGTTATAGATTGTGAACAGTCTATTCCTTCTTTATCTCAAGCTCAAAGAATAAAAAAGCTAAGTGTAGAGAAGGATTGTGACTTTGATACTATGAGCACAATTATGAAAGAAGAAAAGAAATCCGAAATAGGAAAAATTTCACTACCAACAGATCAAATAAAAAAGTACTTTCCTAAATCCTATACCCCTGAAAAAATGCAAAATCAAATAATTAAGTTATTGGAAGTATGGCATAAAAAAAGAATGCAGCAACAAGAAAGATAAGGGGTCTTATATAATGAAAATTAATAAACAAAACTTTAAAACTAATTTTACCAATTTGATTTTGATGCACTATGGCAATTATTGAAGTATAAGAGTTTAGGAGGTGTAGTAATGCCAGTATTTAGAATTAAAAAAACAAGCAACTACACGGTCATGGCAAATCACCACTTAAGAGATAAACAACTATCGCTCAAAGCAAAAGGCTTATTATCACTATTGCTATCATTACCAGATACTTGGGAGCATAGTGTTGCAGGATATGCTGCTATTTGCCGAGATGGTGTGGATGGAATAACAACTGCAATAAAGGAACTTGAGGCAAAAGGATATATTATTCGGACAAGACTTAGAAATGAAAAAGGGCATTTTAGAGATACTGAATATACTATATTTGAGTTACCTCAAATTATGGAAACAGTGAGCACTTCAAATAGAGAGGAACCTATCTTGGAAAAACCAATTCTGGATAAACCAACCTTGGAGAGACCTATCTTGGAAAATCCAACGCAATTAAATACTAAACTAATAAATACAGAAGAATTAAATAAAGAAGTATCAAATCCTAATCTAATCAAGCAAAAAGGAAAAAAGAGATTTGGACATGAGATGGTGGGATTTGATAGCTTGGAAGAATTAAAAGAATTTATATATGGGAATATTGAATATGAACATTTTAAAAATGAACGCAAAGATTCCTCTCTTGGATTAATTGATGAAATAGCTGAACTTATTATTGAAACATTATGTTACACAAAAGAGACTATCAATATTGCAGGTCAGGAGTTCCCTTCAGCTTTGGTTAAAGATAGGCTTATGAAGCTTAATTCAATGCATATCGACTATGTAATTGAGTGTATAGATAAGAATACTACAAAAATAAAAAATATAAAGAGATATATGTTAACAACACTTTTTAATGCACCAACTACTATTGATGCGTATTATCAAACTATGGTTAATCACGATTTAAAAAGGTAAGGCAATTGTAATAGATAATTTTACATGTCTTATTTTTTATTTAAAAGCAAAGGAGTAGCAAATGCTAGAAGAATATAAAAAATATAAAGTAGAGATAACTGAAGTTCTAAAAAAAGAAGTTGAGGTTATAGCAACAAATGAAGTTAATGCGAAAGAGCAAGCAGAATTAGAGTGGGACCAAGGTAAACATGTATTATCAGCTGATACAGACTTTGATAGTTCAAATTTTATAACATTAGCTGAAATAGTGAAAGATGAGGTAAAACAAATGAAAGAATTTGATGTTGAAATTACAGAATTTCTTAAACGCACAGTAACAGTTCAAGCAGAAAATGCAGATGAAGCAATGGACTTAGTACATGATCAACATTCACAAGGTATTCATGTACTAGATGCTGGAGATTTTTCTGATATGACTATTGAAACAATAGGTGAGCGAAATAAAGAGAATTTTCTAGACGTTTTGCTCGTTGAGCCTATGAAGCCGCCTATAGGAATCCAAATTCCGGATACACTTGAAGCCCTGCAATCAAAGGTAGGGGGATTTATTGAAGTTGTTAATGTAAGTGGTGATGACCCTATTGCAATTGTTTGCAATGAAGAAGGAAAACTAAATGGATTGCCTTATAATCGTGGATTATATGACGAACAAGGGGAACTTGCAGATGTTATTGCGGGCTCATTTGTAATTGTTGGTGATGGCGGGGAAAACTTTGAGAGTTTAACTCCAGAATTGAAAGAAAAGTATATTAAACAGTTTAGGCAACCTGAAAGGTTTTATAAACTTGCAGGAAAAATTGTAGTTCATAAAATAAAATTAGAAAAAGAACAAAAAACACCTAAAAAGAATATGGAGAATGAAAGGTAGAAAACATTTATTTTTATAAACAAGCATGAATATAGAAAGGAGTAGAAATGGCTGTTCAAGAAGAAGTAAACCACAAACAGGTAGCACTTATGCAAAAGGGCGCAAAAGTTACTTGGGAAATGCTCTTAAAGGCAATCAAAACATATCAGCAGCATCAAAAGAATAAGCAAATTAACCCGACTATTCCACAAGGGAAAATGACAGTACAAGAACTGGCGAAAAAAGGACAAGGAATGTCAACACTTGACTTAGATAATAAGGATTTGAAGAATTTCGATAAAACGATGAAAAAGTACGGTGTTGACTATGCGATTATGACAGATAAGAAAACTTCTCCGCCTACGCATACTATTTTTTTTAAGGGCAAAGATGCTGATGCTATTGATAGAGCTTTTATTGATTTGACAAAGCAAGCAACTAGAAAGCAAGATAAGCCATCAGTTTTATCAGAACTTAAAAAGATGGCAGAAATAGTGAAGAATACTGTGAGGGACAAAGTAAAGAATAAGGAGAATGTGAGATGAAGAATACAAAACTCAAAAAGCAGATTATTCTTAATTTACCCTACATTATCTTAGGCTTGATGGCAACAAAAGTTCCACAAATAGTAAGGTTATCCGAAGGTAACGGCATGTCGGAAAAAATTTCGAATTTGGAAATTGGTTTTAATGCAGCTTTTGCAGTACCAGTCCCATCTTTTTATCCAAGTGATCTAATAATAGGATTATTGATTGGCGGAGCAATTAAAGTTGCTGTATATTTCAAAGGGAAAAATGCGAAGAAATATCGGCAGGGTAAGGAATATGGCTCAGCACGATGGGGAAATGCAAAAGATATTGAGGAATATAAAGATCCTGTGTTTTCAAATAATGTAATACTCACTCAAACGGAACATATAACGATGAATAATAGGCCTAAAAGCCCAAAAACAGCTCGAAATAAGAATGTATTAATCGTCGGTGGCTCAGGGAGTGGAAAAACTAGATTTTGGCTTAAACCTAATTTAATGCAATGTCATAGCTCCTATGTAGTTACTGACCCTAAAGGTAGTATATTAGTCGAATGCGGGAGGCTATTACAAAAGGAAAAATATAAAATAAAAGTGCTAAATACAATTAACTTTAAGAAATCAATGAAGTATAACCCGTTTGAATATATTCGCTCAGAAAAAGATATTTTGAAACTAGTAACCACGCTAATTGCAAATACTAAGGGAGATGGAAAAGGTGGTGATGATTTTTGGGTAAAAGCTGAAACGCTATTGTACACAGCCCTTATTGGCTATATCTACTATGAAGCTCCAAAGGAGGAGCAAAATTTTAATACACTGATTGAGTTTATTAACGCAAGTGAAGTTCGTGAAGATGATGAAGATTTTAAAAACCCAGTCGATATAATGTTTGAAAACTTAGAAGAAAGAGAGCCTCAACATTTTGCAGTAAGGCAATACAAGAAATATAAGTTGTCAGCTGGAA
>CAYJHC010000101.1:0-4632 GCA_964370075.1 uncultured Oscillospiraceae bacterium
TACTGACTCAGTTAGAGAAGGCGACGTGGTTGCTCGACTAGGTGGAGATGAATTTATAGTTATTCTAGAAAATAGCTCTGAAGATACAACTGAAGGCATATTGAAACGGTTTGAGACAACTATAGAAAATAAGAATAAAGAAGAAGAGTTTTCAATTTCAGCAAGTGTAGGAGTTGTATTTGTAAGTGAGGAACTGAAGTCTAAAGGAGTTGACTATATCCTTCATCTGGCAGATACAAATATGCGGAAAGAGAAGGCACGTTTTTATGAAGAAGAAGGGAGGAATAAATAGTTATGTTATGGTACATAGTTTTAGCCGTAGTGTATGGCTTATATCATTTTGTTTTTTTCTCTTACTCTTCATATATATTTAATTATACAGAGAAGAGACTGATTTCTGGAGCTATAAGCTATTTAATAAATCTTAGCTTTTGGATAGTATATATTACTTTTTTCAATATTGCACATGAGGCATTTGCAGCAATAGCATTTTTTCTATTACTTTTCTTTGAGTTCTTATATTTTTTCAAAATCAAAATACAAATTGCGCTATATATAGCTTTGACATTTGCCCTTAATTTATTTGCGAAAAGAATTGCTTTTATTGGAGTAATATGCCTTTTTGAAGGTGGGATGCCAACTACTGTTATGGAAAACAAGCTATGCTTTATGTTAGTATTGATTTTGTCTTGTCTTATGTCAAGTAATACAATTGCCCTTGCAAGAAGAAGCTTAACAAAGATTTATTTAGATACCATTTTATCAGATAATAAGAATATTCAGTTTTTAACAGGAATATTTGCTATAGTTTATTTTTCAATAATTTTATTATCATTTACTATCCCTACAGCAAATGGCGATTCAGGTCTGTTAATTTTCTATATTCTGTCAGGAACATTTTTCTTATTAGCATTTTTGATTTTCCTGATTTATGCATATCATTTAGCAAAATTGCGATTGGTTGCAAAAGAGTATAAAGAAACTAAAGACTATAATGAAGAGCAAAAGATAGTTTTAGATGAACTAAAAAAGAACGCAACTACTGATCACTTAACAGGAATGTTATCAAGGGAAGAAATAAGTGAAAAAATTGTTATAGCTACTAATGAAAAGCATATGTTCTTTTTAGTATTCTTTGATATTGATGGGCTAAAAATAGTCAATGACCTTTATGGACATAATGAAGGTGATGAGTATATCAATCAAGTTTCACAAATTATTTATAGCTACTTTGGAGATTATTATATTGGACGTTATGGAGGAGATGAAATATTAGTTCTTGGAAAATATAAAAATGAGGCTGAAGTAACTGCAAAAGTTGTACAATGTTATACAAAGATTGAAGAAATTTCAACTATTCAAGAAAAGAATTATTCTACTTCTGTAAGTTATGGTATTGTATTTAGTCAAAAAGTAAAAAATACTTCTGCTAAAGATATTATAGCCTTAGGTGACAAGCGAATGTACGAAATGAAGAAGTTACGACAAAAGCATAGAAACTCAACTTCTACTAAGAAATAAGGAAGTAATATTATATGTGGTTATGTTAAGATGTATTTTTTCTTAAAAATGACATTAAGTATTTTAACCGAAAGTAAGAATAAAAGCATATATGTTTATTGTAAAATCTTTAAATATAGAAAAAACAGACCAATTAGTCTGTTTTTTCTATATCATATATCTCTAGAAATAATCACTATGAATACGGAAAAAAATGATATCAGATTAATCAGATTAATAAGTAGCTATTTATAAGTTATAGAATTGACTCTGATGAGTAGTTTGTTTGGAAATGTTAAATTTCTGAGAAGGGGAGTACTTGAAGATGATAAATAAATCAGACCTTAAAGAAGATTTTGAGTTAATAATGGATGCTATGCATGATGACCTGTTAATTACAAATGGAGAAGGCACTGTAATTAGAATTAGCAAAAATTTTGAAAAAGTATATGGAATTTCTTCTGAGTATGCAATAGGCACATCAATCTTTCAACTTGAAAGAGAAGGGTATTTTAAGCCTTCAATTACAAAAATTGTTTTGGATAAGAAAAAGAAGATTACATTGAAACAAGATACTAAAGAAGGGCGAAAGTTGCTTGTTACAGCTACACCTATATTTAATGAAAATGGAGATGTTAAGTTTGTAGTTAGCTTTTCTAGGGATATAACTGAATTTACAGAAATAAAGGAGAAGGCTCAGCGCCTAGAAGCTGAGGTCCGAAGATTAAAAGAAAAAACTGAGTCAAAGGCTTGTTTTGTATACAAATCTGAAAAAATGCTAAAAGTTGTTGATATTGCACAGAGAGTAGCGGAAACAGACGCTTCTGTTTTGCTTCTAGGTGCATCAGGAGTAGGAAAGACAGCCATTGCAAAACTTGTTCACGACAAAAGTAATAGATCAAATAAATCTTTTATAGAGATTAATTGCGCAGCGATTCCAGAATCACTAATTGAATCAGAACTTTTTGGTTACGAGAAAGGGGCATTTACTGGTGCAACACACAGCGGAAAGATAGGTCTTATTGAGTTGGCAGAAGGTGGCACCCTGTTTCTTGATGAAATATCAGAACTATCGATTAGTTTACAGGCAAAACTCTTAAAAGTAATTCAGGACAAAAAAATTGTAAGAGTTGGTGGCAGAAAAGAAATAGAAGTGGACTTTAGGTTGATTACTGCTTCAAATAGGGAGTTGGAAGAAATGGTTAAAGAGAGAGCTTTTAGACAAGATCTTTTTTATAGGCTAAATGTTGTGGACATAAAAATTCCGCTATTAAAAGAAAGAAAAGAAGATATTTTGCCACTTTTAAAGCATTTTATAACATTAACAGATGAAAAATATAAGATGCAAACAGAGATAAGTCCAGAGGCGATTAAATATTTAATTGATTATTGCTGGCCTGGTAATGTTAGGGAACTTTCAAACATTGTAGAAAGACTTTCAGTGACAAGCCCTAATGGAAAAGTAGGAGTAAATGAACTGCCAGACTATATTATTAATAAAATTAACAATAATATTGAAGAAAAAATTGAATTTGATAAGGAGTATAGCAACATTGAGGCAATAAGAGAGGAAACAAAAAAAGACATATATTTTAACAAGATGCTACCTGAGTCAATTGGAATTGATACTATTGCTAATCTAGGAATAAAAAATGATAAAAATTGGTCATTGAAGGAAGGGCTTGAGATAATTGAAAAAAAGCTGATTTTAAATGCATATGAAGAAAGTAAAACTTCTGTAGGTGTATCAGAGAAACTTGGAATAAGTCAAGCTTCAGCATCAAGAAAAATAAACAAATATTTTGAATTTAAGGTGAGTGAAAAGTAAAGTTAGTTATTAAGAATAATAGGTGTAGTTTTTGTGTGTTGTGACTTACAAAAACTATAATTCAAAATTCTTTTCTGAATGGCTATTCAGAAAAGAATAATTATTCAGAAAAAGAGGTGCGTCAACTTATATGACAATACTGATTTATAAATTTTAAATACAAAAAGAATGAGAGAAAAATGCATTATTTAAGCGTTTTTCTCTTTATTTATTTATATAAAGGTAATTTATATTAGGTACCAGTAAGCAAGAAATACGCTTAATTAGATTGGCACAATAATTGCTTTAAAAGAAAGTATGGTTAATAAGTGATATGTTGATATGGCAATAAAAAAGTAAGGAGATTAATTATGATTAAGTATTACCCCCCAGATGCATCAGTAGCCCCTAGATTTGCAGGGATTAAAACATTTATGAGGTTGCCCCATGTAAAAACTACAGATGATGTTGATTTTGCTATTATAGGAGCGCCATTTGACACAGGGTGTTGTTATAAAAATGGTGCTAGATTTGGCCCTGATGCAATTCGAATAGCTTCAACGCTTATGAGAAACTATAGCATGAATCTAGATGTAAATATCTTTGATTACCTGTCCGGCATAGACTATGGGGACATTGATATTACACCAGGATATATATTAGAAACATATAAGCAAATTGAAGATGGAATGAAGCCAATATTGGATGGCGATGTATTTCCAGTTGTAATGGGAGGGGATCACTCTATTACATTGGCTGAATTAAGAGCTATTTATAAAAAACATGGAAAAGTTGCACTTATTCACTTTGATTCTCATTTAGATACTTGGGATCAGTATTGGGGGCAAAAATATGCACATGGAACACCTTTTAGAAGAGCTTGTGAAGAAGGATTAATTGATACTGAACATTCAATACAAATAGGAATTAGAGGCTCTCAGTATGGTCCTGAAGATGTGCAAGGGTCAATTGACTTAGGATTTGAGGTCCTAACTGCAAATGAACTCCATAAAATAGGGATTGAAGAAGGTGTTAAGAGAATTCAAAACAGGGTAAAGGGAGCTAAAGCATTTCTAACATTTGATATAGACTTTGTAGATCCATCAATGGCACCTGGCACAGGAACAATTGAAGTTGGAGGTTTCACAGGCCAAGAAACAATGAATTTGATACAAGGCTTGAAAGATGTAAATCTGATAGGGATGGATATGGTTGAAGTACTACCAACAATTGACCCATCTGGAAGAACTGCTTATATGGCAGCAAATATAATGCATGAAGTTATTTCAATTTTAGCGTTACAAAGGAAAAACGGGAAAAGATAG
>CAYJHC010000102.1:0-4594 GCA_964370075.1 uncultured Oscillospiraceae bacterium
AATTATTTTTACATTACCTTGATTCTCTAAAAACAATCCTACTATTGATTCTTCTGGAATTATTTTTATTACCTTAGCTTCATATTCATTATATTTTTCTTCCTCTAAGCTATCTGGCATAAATCCAGGACCATCATAATTGTAAGTTTTAGCCACTCTATTTTTTGCTTCATCTTCAGAAAACAGAAAGGCATAACTAGCTAAATTCCCACCTTTTGAATGTCCAACAATTATCAAGCTTTCTTTTGTATCCTTTGTTTCATTATGAATATAGTCAATATACTCTTTTGCAGAAACTTGGCTAGGAACTGGAAATGTATAAGTCATATTTATGTCTTCTTTCCATCCTACCATAGTGGCATCAGTTCCTCTATAAGCAACAACTATTTCTCCAGTTGGTATTTTATATGAAGTTGCTGAAAATTGCTTTTCTGATTTTTTTTCATATATGTCTACATAGTGATTCAATAGCACTTCTTTAAATCTTGGGCTTTTACAAAGCTCTTCAAAAAATATTTTGTTACCTTCCGGCCAAAACATTTCAGATACTAAATAATCTAAATCCCCTGGAATATTAAACGCCTCAAATGTCACCCAAGGCTTATTTTCTCCAAAGTATCCTACAGTTTTCTCACATTTAAAATAGGATGCTTGAGCAAAAACAAGTCCATCAACTTCATTAAATGGGGACTCAAAAAAAGTACTTTTATTCTTTTTTACATATTCGATAAGATTTTCTTTTTCTTCTAAAAAGTGATCAGGGATTGTCGTTTTTACTCCTAAAACAAAAGCCTCTTTGTTTTCATTAAATGTATTTGTAATTGTATTCATTAAGCTATCGACAATTTTTTCTTTCTTTTTATTCATAGTGCTACTCCAATATAAACTATCTTCGATTCTCTCATAATTACCTTAACCCTGCAGTCTAAATTAATATTCATAAGCAAAGATACTGAATATCATTATAAACAAATTAATCTCTAATTTCCACCTACATTCTGTATTTTTACATTGAAAAATGAAAGAAACTAAAGATTAAAAGATTATTTATTCTGTTTAATCTTGTGAGAAATTCAATTCAACTGTAGTGCCTTCCCCCACCTTACTCTCTACCTCAACTTTAATATTATGTAGATTAGCTCCATGTTTAACTATAGATAATCCTAAACCAGTTCCCCCAATAGTTTTGGAGTGACTTTTGTCCGCCCTATAAAATCTCTCAAATATTCGTTCTTTGTCATCAGGTAGAATTCCAATTCCTGTGTCAGAAATAATAACTTTGGCACCCTCAAGAGTACTTCCTACCCAAACATTGATACTTCCCTTTTCAATGTTATATTTTATTGCATTTTCATAAATATTATATAAAATTTCATCAAGTATATGTTTAACTCCAATATAGTTCACTGGTTCTCCAACAAGAGTAACTTTTATGTTCTTTTCTTCGGCTTGTATACTTAATCTTGAGATTATATCTCTCATCATTGAGTAAAGTTCTACTTCTTCTTTAATGCTATTTAAGCCACCTTCATCAAGCCTAGAGATTTTCAAAATATCCTCTATTAGCCTAATCAATCTATTGGCCTCAGTATATATTTTTTCTGCAAATGGCTCTATATCTTCAGGAGGAACCATGCCATTTTTCATAATTTCTGCATATCCAGAAATTGAAGTTAAAGGGGTTTTAAGCTCATGTGAAACATTAGCAGTAAATTCTTTTCTTAGAATTTCTCCCTTGTCTCTTTCCTGATTGCTCTCATCTATTCTTTCAAGCAAGGGTCTAATTTCAATATAAGTTTCATGTTCCAAAGGATTATCTAGATCAATTTTTTCTAAAGGTTTTAGTAAGTTTTTTACCAAACTACGTGAAATTATAATTGTAATAATGAAAACTACTACCCCTATTCCTATTGCCCAAGGTAAAATTTCTAGAGAATTTACTAAAGCACTTTCTGTAGTCTTCGAAATTCTTAAAATATCTTCATTTTCCAATAAAACTGCATAATAGTATGTTTCAATTAAAGTAGTTGAAGAAAGCCTTTCTCCATCTCCTTTTCCACTTTTAAGAGTTTCTATAATCTCATCTCTATCACCATGATTCTCCATTTCTCTATAATCTTTTTCAGAATCATACAAAACCGTGCCATTTTTATCAATTAAAGTAGCCCTACTTTCAGGGTTATCTGAAAATAGGGTTTGAACAACTTCAGCATTATCTCTATTAGTCTCGTTTAAGATTATTGCAACATATTCAGCTTCTAGTTTAACTTCCTTTTGAATATCAGAAAGAGAATTCCTTTCAATTGCAAATGCAAGTATAAGAACTGAAATCAAAAGAGTCAAAAACATTACAATTACCATGCCACGTATGATTTTACTTCTCATTTGTAACTCCCAATTTGTAGCCTACTCCCCTAATAGTAATTATATTTTCTCCAGCCTTGCCAAGCTTTTGTCTAAGGGTTCTAATATGTACATCCAAAGTTCTTGTTTCCCCTTCAAAATCATATCCCCATACTCTTTCTAATAAAACTTCCCGTCCAATTACATTTCCAGGCTTATTCATTAGAATTTCTAGTATTTCAAATTCTTTTAGAGTTAATACAACTTGGTCCCCATCAACTAGTACTTGGTGCTCTCCTAAATCAATTGAAATATTGCCAACTGTAAGCAAAGATTTAACTTCTTCTCTAACAGTTCTCCTAAGAACAGCCTTTACTCTAGAAAGAAGCTCCATCATACCAAAAGGCTTAGCAATATAATCATCTGCACCAGAGTCTAAACCAAGAACCTTATCAAATTCAGTACTTTTTGCCGTCAACATAATTACTGGAATTTCTTCTGTAGCTGGGTCATTTTTCAGCTTTTTTAATATGGAAATACCGTCTTCTCCAGGAAGCATTACATCTAGCAAAACAAGCTTTGGTTTATTATCAACCAAAGCTTTAAAAAAACTTTCACCATCTTCAAAACCCTTTGCTTTAAACTCGGTCTTTTCCAATGTATAAACTACAAGTTCCCTAATATTATTGTCATCTTCTACAATATAAATCATAATTTCCTCTTTTACAATTCTAGTTATTAATTATTTTGATTTGAATGAACTCCTGTTATTGAAAACTCTACCCACTCAGCTACGTTTGTTGCGTGGTCGCCAATTCTCTCTAGATACTTTGTAATCATAATTAAGTCAATTGCTAGCTTGCTATCTTCTTTATTCTCAACAATCATATTAATTAAATTATCTCTTATTTCTTCAAAAAGTGCATCAACTTCCTCATCCGCTTCAATAACTTGTCTAGTTAGTTCTAAATCTCTCCTTACAAAAGCCTTTATACTGTTCTTTACCATATCACTTGCTTTCTCAGCCATAACTTGGATTTTAACCATCTCTCTAGCTTCAGTAATTTTTCCGCTTAAAACAATTTCTGCAATATCAGCTGCCTGATCACCTATTCTTTCCATGTCAGTTATCATTTTAAGCGCCGCCGAGATTTGTCTTAGATCCTTTGCTACAGGCTGCTGTTGTAAAAGAAGCTTAAGACAAGTGCTCTCGATTTCCTTTTCCATTTGATCTACTTCTTCATCTTCTTTAACTACCTGTTTAGCAAGAGACTCATTCCCGTTTTTTAATGCCATCGCAGCATCATAAATAGCTTCTGAACAAAGGTTCCCCATTTTTACAAGCTTGCTATTCATATTATCTAATTCAACATCAAATCTATTTCTCATTTTATCCAAACCTCCCTGTAATATAGTCCTCTGTACGCTTATCTGATGGTATCGAGAACATTGTTTCTGTTTTATTATACTCTATTACTTCTCCTAACAAGAAAAATGCAGTGTTATCTGAAACTCTCACGGCTTGTTGCATATTATGAGTAACCATAACAATAGTATAATCCTTTTTTAGTTCTAAGACAAGGTCTTCAATTTTTCCAGTTGAAATTGGATCAAGTGCTGATGTAGGCTCATCCATTAGTAACACTTCTGGGTTTACCGCAAGTGCTCTAGCAATACAAACCCTCTGTTGCTGTCCACCTGAAAGGCTTAATGCGCTTTTCTTAAGATAGTCTTTTGTCTCATCCCATATAGCTGCATTTCTAAGAGAGTTTTCAACTATTTCATCTAACTCACTTTTCTTTTTTATACCATGAGTTCTAGGTCCAAATGCAATGTTATCATATATACTCATTGGGAAAGGATTAGGCTTTTGAAATACCATTCCCACTTTTTTTCGCAATAGATTAACATCTATTGCACCATAAATATCTTGACCATCTAAAAGGATATCTCCATCGATTCTACAACCCTCTACTAGATCATTCATTCTATTTATACTTTTTAATAAAGTTGATTTTCCACAACCACTTGGCCCTATAAAAGACGTGATTTTTCCGCTTTCAATTTCTAGCTGCACATTTTTTAATGCGTGAAAATCGCCATAGTGTAAGTTCATATTTTTTATGCTAATTTTATTCATTCTTTTTCACTACCCCCTACTTGGTTATTCTTCTTGCTATTATGCTTGATAATGTATTAATTATTATTATTACTATTAGTAGTACTACTGCAGTTGCATAAGCTTGATCCA
>CAYJHC010000103.1:0-4486 GCA_964370075.1 uncultured Oscillospiraceae bacterium
CCATAGAGACAACCCATAGCTCCTGCACCAATTATTGCTATCTTCATATTTCTGTCCCCTTTCTCATAGTTATAGTTTAAGCGGCTTTATAAATTGATTCTTTAATTACTTTATTTCAAGTTTACGTTCAAATTATTTAGCCGCTTATTTTAAATTTGCGTAGTCTTCACTAAATATGAAAACTTTATTTGCTTTTATTTACTTATTAAAAGTTATCTTAATAAAGTCTCTTTAGTTCTTCCTCGCTAACTCCACCAAAAGTATGAGCTTCTTCTGGGAAAGCACCAGTTTTAACATCATTCTTAAACTCTTCAAGAGCCTTAACAATTTCTGGTGACATATTCATATATTGTTTTACGAACTTAGGAAGGAATTTTTCAAATAGTCCTACCATATCATGGAATACAAGAACTTGGCCATCTGTGCCTCTTCCTCCACCTATTCCAATTGTTGGAACTTTAACTTTTTCAGTAATTAGCTTACCCACTTCTTCAGGAACGCATTCAATTACCATTCCCCAAACACCAGCTTCTTCTAAAGCAAGTGCGTCATCTAAAACAGCCTTTGCTGCCGCTTCTCCTTTACCTTGAACCTTAAATCCGCCAAGCTTAGAAACAGTTTGTGGCGTAAGTCCTATATGTCCCATTACAGGTATTCCAGCATCTACGATTGCTTTAACTGTATCAGCAACTTCTCTTCCACCTTCTAGCTTAATTACATCACATCTACCTTCTTTCATAAGTCTAGTTGCGTTTGCAATTGCTTCTTCTTTTGTTCCATTGTAAGAACCAAAAGGCATATCTCCAACGATTAATGGAGTTGGAGCTCCTAATACTACTGGTTTAATATGATGTAACATTTGATCCATTGTGCAAGCTACTGTAGAGTCATCTCCTAATACAGTCATCATCAATGAGTCTCCTACTAGAATTATCTCAATACCTGCCTTTTCTACTAAACAAGCTGTTGGATAATCATAAGCAGTAGTCATACTTATTTTTTCACCTTTATTTTTCATTTCTTGTAATTTTAATGTTGTAATTTTTGCCATTTCTTCCTCCTATTCAATTACTCGTACATATACATACTTTTTCAAATCTATTCAATTATACCATTAATTTAACATATTTTACCTATAATTTTTCTTTTTTTTAACTTTTGTTTCTCAGTTTATCGCGCTATCGTACTATAGCAATTGTACCATTTACTTTCAACGAAATCAATTGATTCCTATTTTTCGTAAATTTGTTATATAATCGAAAATTGACAAAGTAAATTCACTTTTGTTATATAATAAAAATATGACCACTGGTGCAAAGTATAGTTTGAATTTAAGTAAGCAAAGAAATGGAAAAGTATTATGAATATATTAAATATTGAAGATATAATAAAAGTAAAAAATAAGCTATTTGGGAATCCTGGTTGTGCATGAGCATTTATAAGCCAAAATTATCAATTAAGATTTTCGAATTGCTTAGCAACCACTTAGTCGGTATCCAATTACACAAAATTTGCTGTCACCACGAACCTAAACTTAAAGAAGAAAGTGTAATAATAAATTGCAAGCTTATATTAACTTGCACTAATAAGCAAAAAACAATTGCTCCGTGAAAAATCACGGAGCAATTGTTTTTTATCATCTTTTTTGTTCATATAAATTCAACGTATTTATTCTGAACCATCATGCTTATATAAAACATAATGCAATTTTTCCCAAGAGATTTCAGAGGTTAGATTAACCCTTTTCTTGTAAGGTTAATTCTTCCTTGTTTATCGATTTCTCCAACTTTTACAGTTACTTTATCTCCTTCATTCATAACGTCAGATACCTTTTCTACTCTTTCGTTAGACATTTTTGAAATATGTAATAAACCTTCTTTTCCCGGAAGTATTTCAATAAAGGCTCCAAAATCCATAAGTCTTTTTACTGTGCCATCATAAGTCTCTCCGACTTCTACATCCTTGGTAAGAATTTCGATCATTGAAATCGCTTTGTTTGCACTTTCAGTGTTGATAGCAGCAATATAAATTAAACCGTCATCATTAATATCAATCTGTGCATCAGTTTCATCAATAATTCTATTTATTGTTTCTCCACCTTTACCAATAACTGCTCCGATCTTATCTGGATCAATTTTAATCGAGGTAATCTTAGGTGCCCATGCTGACATTTCAGTTCTTGGTTCAGGTAATTCTGCAATCATCTCGTTCATAATATGCATTCTACCTTCTTTAGCTTGAGTTAAAGCATCCTCTAACACTTGCTTAGATAATCCATGTACTTTAATATCCATTTGAATTGCAGTAATTCCTTTTGGAGTTCCTGCAACTTTAAAGTCCATGTCCCCTAGGAAGTCTTCCATTCCTTGAATATCAGAAAGAATAGCCATTTTGCTAGTGCCATCTTCTTCAACTCTTTCAATAAGACCCATAGCGATACCTGCTACTGGCGCTTTAATAGGCACTCCAGCATCCATTAACGCTAGGCAACTTCCACAAGTAGAAGCCATTGAAGTAGATCCATTTGAAGAAAGAATTTCAGATACTACTCTTATTGAGTACGGAAACTCCTCTGCTGACGGCAATACTGGAAGTAATGCTCTCTCTGCTAATGCTCCATGTCCAATCTCTCTTCTACCAGCACTTCTCATTGGCTTTGCTTCTCCAACTGAATAAGGCGGGAAGTTATAGTGATGCATATATCTTTTCTCTACTTCTTCTCCTAAGCCATCAATTTTTTGAGAGTCTCTCATTGATGATAAAGTACAAACAGATAAGGCTTGAGTCTGCCCTCTCTTGAATAAACCAGTTCCGTGAGTTCTAGGAAGAACTCCAGTATCTATCCATATTGGTCTAATCTCATCCCTTTTTCTGTTGTCAGGTCTAACACCATCATCAATAATCATGTTTCTTACCTGCTCTTTAGTAATAGAATAAAGAACTTTGTCTATGTCTTTAGCGTTATCTGGATATATTTCTTCAAAATGCTCTTTCGTTTCAACTTCTACTGCATCCATATTTTCAAGTCTTTCCATTTTGTCATAAGTTTGGATTGCATTTCTCATTTTATCAACTGCATATGCTCTTACTGCAGCCTCAACATCTTCAGGAGCTTTATAAACTTCTACTTCTTTCTTTTCTTTTCCTACCTCTGCAATTACCTCTTCGATAAATGCAATAATAGATTTAATTTCTTCGTGAGCGAATAGAATTGCTTCTAATACAACTTCTTCAGAAATTTCATTAGCGCCTGCTTCTACCATCATAATGGCATCTTTAGTTCCAGAAACCACTAAGTGAAGGTCACTTACTTCTCTTTGCTCTAATGTTGGGTTAACGATAAACTCGCCATCAATCATACCAACCAAAACTGAGCCTGTAGGACCATCAAATGGAATATCTGAAATTGACAGTGCAATTGAAGATCCTAGCATACCTACGATTTCAGGAGCACAGTCTAGGTCAACTGACATGCAAGTCGCTACAACTTGAACATCATTAAAGAATCCTTTAGGGAATAACGGTCTAATAGGTCTGTCTATCAGCCTTGAAGTTAAGATGGCTTTTTCGCTTGGTCTTCCTTCTCTCCTGATAAATCCTCCTGGAATTTTTCCTGCTGCATACATTTTTTCCTCAAAGTCAACGCTTAGTGGAAAAAAGTCAATGTCAGGTCTTGGTTTATCAGACATTACAGCAGTTACATTTACAACTGTATCTCCATATCTGATCATTACTTGTCCGTTAGCCATTTCGCAAACTTTTCCTATTTCTAGTTCTAAAAGTCTGCCACCAACTGCTGTTTTAAATGTTCTATAATTTTCGTACTTCATAATTAACAAACTACCTCCTTGTTAATTTTACCAATGGACAATTGTCCAAAAAAACTAATTAAGCGGAGTAATAACTCCGCTTAAATCCAATCTTACTTTCTGATACCTAACTTTGCAATAAGTGTTCTGTATCTCTCAATATCCTTGTCTTTTAAATATCCTAATAGGTTTCTTCTTTGTCCTACCAACTTTAATAGACCTCTTCTTGAGTGATGATCACCTTTGTGAATTTTTAGATGGTCATTAAGTTCTTGAATTCTCGCTGTAATTACAGCAATTTGAACTTCTGGAGATCCTGTATCTCCTTCTTTTAGGCCATATTCATTAATTATAGCCGTTTTTTTCTCTTTTGTTATCATGTTTTTCTCCTTTGTCGTTTACACCTTTTGCTACGTTCAAGTCAGAGTGTCAAGAACCTGGCAAAAGGAAAAAATTAATACTTATGTAGTGTATCACATTTGTCCTAATAAGTCTATAATTTTATCTTTACTCGTTATAAATTTTATATACATTCTTTCCAGTGTTCTTTGCAACATATAAAGCCCTATCCGCATTATGATTAAGTGTTTCATAGTCATCACCATGTTCAGGAACCATCGCTATTCCTGCACTTAATGATGTTTTATCTGTAGGCACTCCAGTTAGTTTTATTTCAT
>CAYJHC010000104.1:0-4482 GCA_964370075.1 uncultured Oscillospiraceae bacterium
ACATACTAATGCGCTTATTTCACCACAAATATTTATATAACATTTTGCTTTGTACAATTATACATTTTCTTATTATAATTAAATCAGATTAATTAGTATAATTAGTTTTTTTATAAAAATTCAATATTAGCTTGACTATAACTCTTTTCCATTATATTCTATATTTATAGAATTGAAGGGAGGTTGTTCATATGCAAACAGTATCTAAAGTTGTTAGAATTGCCGTTGTGGCAACAGCTGTCATTGCCTTTGTTGCCGTTTTACTCAACCGTAACGAAAAAGAGGCCTAATAATAATAATAATTACGCAAATTAATAAGCCATTAGAATTTACTATCTAATGGCTTTTTTGTTTTTCTATATTCAGAGCTTCAATATCCTGTTACTTAACTGCTATAACTTCAACTTCAACTAGAACGCTCTTTGGCAACTCTTTTGCAGCAACGCAAGATCTAGCAGGCTTTGAAACAAAATACTTTCCATAAACTTCATTAAATGCTGCGAAGTCTGCCATTTTGTCTACAAAACACATAGTCTTAATAACATTAGAAAAATCCATACCTGCAGCCTTCAAAACCGCCTCTACGTTTTTACAAACCTTTTCAGTTTGCTCTTCAATAGTAGTTCCTACAATTTCTCCACTTTCTGCATCCAATGGAATTTGTCCAGAGCAAAATAGCATATCTCCATATTGAACTGCTTGAGAATAAGGTCCAATTGGAGCTGGAGCCTCTTTTGATAAAATTACATTTACTGATTTTGACATTTTTTCCCTCCTAAATTAAAACTTTAACTAAACTCATTCCAAATCGAAATAAGATTTTATACTAATTTATACCCTTCTTCAATAAATTTTTTCTTTATTTGTTCAAGGTGATCATGGTTTCTAGTTTCTAAAGTTAAATGCAGAATACATTCTGTAACCTTAGCATCTTCTCCACCAACTTTATGACTGACCTTAGTTACATTTGCACCCTCTTTTGCAATCAGTTCAGCTACTGCTAATAGTTGCCCTGGTTTATCCAAAAGCTCCACTGATATTTCCGTAACTCTTCCCGACATTTGTAGACCTCTATTGACTACTCTTGACAATATATTCACATCAATATTCCCACCAGACACAAGTGCACATACTACCTCTTTGTCTACTTTTACTTTATCAAACATTAACGCTGCTACTGCTACTGCCCCAGCTCCTTCAGATACCAACTTTTCTTTTTCCATCAAAGTTAATATTGCTGCAGCAATTTCATCGTCAGTAACTGTTACTACTTCATCTACATATTCTTTACATAACTCATATGTTAATTTGCCTGGTTCCTTTACAGCAATGCCATCAGCAAAAGTACTTACTGATAATAACTTTTCTCTTGAATCTTCATTTATAGAAGCGTACATGCTATCTGCACCCTTTGCTTGAACTCCATATACCTTACATTTTGGGTTTAGCTTTTTTACCACATATCCAACCCCAGCTATTAGGCCTCCCCCACCAATTGGGACTACTATAGCGTCCAAGTCTGGGACTTGCTCCAATATTTCTAATCCAATAGTTCCTTGACCACAAATTACATCTTCATCATCAAAAGGATGGACAAAAACTGCATTTGTTTCTTTCTGAAACTCACAAGCCGCAAAAAAAGCGTCATCATATACGCCATCTATCAAACGAATTTCAGCACCATAGCTTCTAGTGGCTTCCACTTTAGAAATTGGAGCAACACTTGGTAAGAAAATCGTCGCCTTAACTCCGCTTTCTCGCGCTGCTAAAGCCACACCTTGAGCATGGTTTCCTGCCGAACAGGCAACTACACCTCTAGCTTTTTCTTCTTCCGTTAAAGTTGACATTTTAAAATATGCCCCCCTTAGCTTAAAAGACCCCGTTCTTTGTAAGTTTTCAGTTTTCAAATATATCTCTTTTTCTGGCCAAATACTTTGGGCTTTAATTGTTCCTGTCTTTCTTGCTACTTTTTTAAGTGCAAATTCTGCTTGATAAAATCTTTCTAAATTCACCATACCCTCCAATTCTACTTTTACTTATTGCATTTTAGTTCCTAAGTTTAAATCTATCTATATCTAATGTCTTTTTTCCTGATATTCTTTAATAGCCTTAGCTGCTGCCATAGCTGATGAAAAAGCAAACTGCAAATTATATCCACCTGTATCTCCATCTATATCTAAAGCTTCCCCAATTATATAAAGGCCTTTTATTTTTTTACTTTCAAAAGTTGAAGTATCTATTTCTTCAATGTCAACTCCTCCCGCTGTGGCCATTGCTTTGTTGAGCCCTTCTGTTCCAATTATTTCAAAGTCAAAGCCTTCAACAAATGGTCTTAATGTTTTCTCTGCCACTCCAGATGCTTTTTGGATTTCATCTATCTTTAATAGCTTTAGCAATTCAAGAGTTAATGACCTTGGCATGGAAAATTCTTTTGCCAAAAAATTCAAAATACTCTGTTTAACATTACTTGTATCAATCCCTATTTTCTTATTTGTAAAGCAAAGGTTAATTTTATGCCCTACTCTGCAATACCTAGAAATATTCAAAATTGCTGGTCCAGATAAAACTTTATTTGTAAAAAGAAGAGAATCTGTTTTTTCTGCAATTTTTTTATTTGTCTTCCCATCAAAGATTTTCACCTTGCAATTCTCTACTACCACACCCTCAATATTAGAAAATGGATAATCCTTTATTTTTATTGGTACTAAGCTTTCTCTGGGTTCAATAATATTTAATCCTAATTCTTTTAAAGCCAAAAAAAATTCACCATCCGAGCCTGTCTTTGGGAAGGAAACTCCCCCAGTAGCAACAACTAAATTATGAGTTTTATACCGTCCATTTAAAACAAACTCTTTATTATCAAGAACTTCAATTTTCGTAATATTTTCAGACTTCTTTATTGTAACATTATTTTTCTTACAAGAGGCTTCTAAAAAGTCTTTTATTTGGCCTGCCTTCATTGATTTCGGAAAAATTTTCCCATCTTCCCTTTCAATCAAGTCTATTCCATTACTTTCTAAGAACCTTTTAAGAAACTCATTATTATATTTATATAATACTTTTCTTATTTCTTTTCCATTTCTTCCGTATTTAGTGATGAAATCTTTTATGCTACCTGCCTGCGTCACGTTGCAAGCACCACCACCACTCAAGAGCAGTTTCTGTCCCAGTTTTTCAGTTTTTTCTAAAATCAAGCAATTTTCAGAAACTTGATTGGCCGCAAAGAAAAGTCCAGCTGAACCCGCCCCAATTACAATAGTCTCAAAAAATACAGGTGGGTCTTCTATTATCATACATCCTCCATTTTTTCCTATTTTTTTATCTTATCATATTTCATGTCGTTTCACAATAAATAACGGGGGATTTTTGTTAATTCAAATAACATGTCGATTTTTAGCTGTCCTTTAACGGAATTGCTTGTTTGTACGATTTTAGCCGCATCTACATCATCAAGTTATAACCTTAACTCCAGTTCTAGAGGTAGTTATAATACGTTTCTAACACTACTCATTTTGCACAATCAGGGAAAGCTTGTTTGTAAGATTTGTTTTTGAATTTAATTTTTAAATCCTCAAATTTTTCAACGTATTTTTGAAGTTTTTCTTCATTACCTATTCTATCAAAAGAGGGTTTTCTTTTACCGGTAATGATAACAATATCCAGCTCTTGGCTTGCAAAATATCTATAAGGCCGCAATGAATCTCCTTTTAATTTTGGAAAATTCCCACATATCCAAGCAACCTCTTCTGTCGATAAAAATTTAGAGGCAAAATGGAATTCAGTTAAATTTGGCATTGTCTCTAAAAAAGAAAAATCTCTATCTATAATATTTTTTGCATTGAACTCAAGATATTCTAAATTAGTGTTTGCAAAACACATATATGAATCTACTACATTAGTATTCCAAACAGCATCCACAAATGAGAAGTATCGTAAATTAGGAGCTTTTTCTACACCAGATAAGTTCTTAAGCCTTGTAAAGTCAGAAAAAGCAATTCCTTTCAAATTAATGTTCTTTGACATGTCCCATAACTTTGAAATTCTTTGATTATGGAAAAAATACATGTACTCTAAATTGGGTAATTCTGAAAGCAAAGATAAATCTTCTACTAACTTATTTTTGAAAAAACGAATAGACTTAATTTGATTACCATAGTTTTTTATAAGATGTTCAAAAGTACTTTGGTTTAATCCTGATACTGTGAAAGTATCAGCATCTGGATACTTCTTTATAATATCAATCTCTGAAATAGAAATTTTTCCACCACTAACATCCATCTCTTTTGGTTGTACATAGATACCTATGCAGCCTTTGCCTTCCTCACGCCAAACCCAGTGAGCATGGATGAAATTTTGAAATTCTTTGAATTTTTCTGAATCACTATTCATAATATATTCCCTCCCTACAATTTTCATCATTTAATTTTAAATCTGCATTCATCACTCAATCTTTGGATGGGGTTATAGTTCTACACAGCTGCC
>CAYJHC010000105.1:0-4328 GCA_964370075.1 uncultured Oscillospiraceae bacterium
AAAGCGAAAGACTAAAAACTACATTGTTAACAAATGTTTCTCATGACATAAAAACACCTCTTACGTCTATAATTAACTATGCAAATTTAATGGATAAGGAAAAGACAAAGACTAAACGAATGACAGAATATATTGAAGTGCTACTTAGACAAAGCAATAAGTTAAAGAGAATGACAGAAGATCTGATTGATGCATCAAAGGCGTCAACTGGGGTTATGGAAGTTAATTTAATGGAAATGGATGTAGAAACAATATTGGCTCAGGCAGTAGGTGAATACAAAGAAGCCATAGAAGAGGCAGGGCTAGAAATGATCTTAACTGCCACTAAAGAGCCAGCTAAAATTATGTGTGATGATCGGTTAATAACGAGAGTTTTGGAAAATTTATTTTCTAATATTTGCAAGTATTCTTTGGAGGGGACTAGAGTATACATTAGCTCCAAGGTAGAGGAGGGAAGAGTGTATATGTCCTTCAAAAATATTTCTAAAATTCCTTTAAATATAACTCCAGAGGAACTTAAAGAAAGATTTATAAGGGGGGATGAATCCCGTACTGAAGAGGGGAATGGACTAGGCCTTAACATTGCAGATAACTTTTCAAATATCCAAAAAGGTAAGTTGGATATTGACATAGATGGAGATTTGTTTAAAGCTACTATATCTTTTGATGCGATTTAAAGCTATACGCAGATGGTAAGCAAGCGTTTCCTAAGAAGGCACACTAGGTAATGCTAAGGGAGGATATTTATGTAATAAAGTTAAGCATGAGAAGGGTGGAAAGGGGTAGGAGTAGCGTATTAAATTGCAGGAAAAAAGTATAGAGGAGCATGATAGATGTGCTAAGGTATGCAGGAGTTGGTATAGTAATGTTAATCTAAGCCATACTTATTCTTGGCCAGGGTTTCGTCATACGGGACACGTCTCCCCCTGCAATCCTCTCTTTTACATAGGAGGCAATTCTCATATGTGACTTCAGTTGCAAATCTAAAGCCAGAAATAGACATTGCAGGACTCATAAAGAAGACTTCATTAACGTAAACTCCAAGATCCTCCGCTACGGCTTTTTCACCAAGAAGAGAGAAAAGTATAGGCTGCTCACTTAGATCCCAGTCTACCGCTGAACCAGGATTTACGTTACTTGCTTTTTCTAGATTGTAGTTTTTTTTCATTTTGTCAAAGCAATACTTTGCCGCATCAACTAGGACTGTTTCTTTAATTATATTTACACACCCTTTTTCAAAAGGATCAGTTAGAGCATCTGCCCATTTTTCTAGCTCTTGTCCACATGTGATAACATAAGCAATGGCTTTATTTACATCCTTTAGATTTACACTTAGTATTTTGCTGTTAAACTTTTTCCCTTCAACCAAAACGAAATCTTCGCCATGTTCATCAATAAAAGTTTCTCTATACAAGGCTTTAGGGTTTGCGATTTTTTTAGCCTCTTCAACTAGTTCATCAACTCTTTCTAACCTTGGATCTGTAGGGAGAATTTTTTGGATATGAACAATAAGTTCTTTATCGATGTGGAAAGGGATATGTGTTTCAAAAATGTTTTTCATTATATAATCTCCTAAAATAATTCCTTTGTTTAATTGGTTTAACTACATGATAGTGATGCAGGATTTGATATTTTTTTATGATATTAATATATCTTTATTTGTTAAAGGCGGCTTTTTCAACTTTGTTTATCTTTGTTTGCTAAAGGTGATTTCTTCGCCGTACCTAGTTTTCCCCTTTTAGAAGGGGCTTTTTCTGTCTTATCCATTTTTGTCTTTTTAGAGGTTGCTTTTCCTGTCTTGTCCATTTTTGATTTTTTGGTTTTCTTTTTCATGACGGAATGCCCAAATTTTCCTAATGTCTTACCAAGTTCATAATACTCTCCGTGAGCATAGGCCAAAAGACTTGCCCTGTCTAATCTAAGTCTCCCAGATTTATCAATTAAGCTTTCTCTGGCGTTGACTGCTACTATGTCTGCTAAGAACATATGATGGCTTCCTAGTGGAATTATATCAAAAACTTTGCACTCTAGACTTAGGGGACTTTCCAAAAGCTGAGGGCTGGTTACCTGTGAGGAGGGGGTAGGGGTAAGATTCATCTCTTTGAATTTATTAAAATCACGTCCAGATTTTACTCCGCAATAGTCTGTAGCTTTGAGCAAATCTACAGTTGTCAGATTAATAGTAAAGTGCCCACTTTCTTTAATTAAATCAAAGGAAAGTCTAGAAGGTCGTATAGAAATATAGGTTCTAGGAGGAATTGTGTTAACTATTCCGGTCCAACCTACTGTAAAGACATTAGGATCTTCCATTGTTCCGCATGTTACTAAAACCGGTGGAACAGGCGCAAGCATTGCACCTCCTCTCCAAGTTACTTTGTTCATCTGTTCTCCTTTCCTTCTTTCTCTCTGTTTCCTGGTATGAACACTTTTTTATTATGTTTTTTATAGATAATGAAGCTATAAATTCCAAAGCTCTTCTTCACTTGGAACCTTATTGTCTGGCATAAACTGAGCAATTCTTGAAACGTTCATAAGGTGCTTATAGTCTAAATTTTCGGAAATGCTATTATGCCCCCACGTTCCGCAGCCAAGTGTGTTTGTTGGGGCTAGGCCATTATAGAAGCTACCGCCAGCGCTACTTGCACAAACTTGATTAACTACAAATCTTGAAACACACAATTCTTCTCCAACTTTTTCTATATTTTCAAGATTGTTAGAGTGGATGGATACACTATGCCCTTTTCCTTCTTCTTCAAGATTATCTCTTGCTATTTCAATTGCTTCGCTAAAGTCGTTGTACTTGTAAACTGTAAGTACAGGGCACATTTTTTCGTGAGATAGAAGATCTCTACTAGCGTCACCTTCACCTTCTACAACTATAAGTTTAGTACCATTTGGAATTTCAATGCCAGCAAGCTTTGCTATGGTTTTAGCGTCTTGGCCTACTGCGTGCCTATTCATTGATCCGTCTACAAACACTGCATTCCTAATTGCTTCAGTTTCTTCTTTACTTCTTACAATATATGACCCATTATCTTCAAACACTTTTATGATTTTTTCATATGACTCTGCTGGGCAAATAGCAGTTTGTTCACCAGAACAAATGATTCCATTATCGAAGGTTCTTCCGGTAATTATTTTTGGTACTGCATCATTATAGTCTACGTCTCGGTCTAATATTACTTGCACATTACCTGCACCAACACCTAGGGCAGGCCTTCCTGAGCTATAAGCTGCATTTACCATACCCATTCCACCTGTTGCAATTACAACATCGGCTGTTTGGATTAAGTTTTTTGTATTATCTCTATTTTGCTCACCCAAAATTTGAATTAGGTGTTGTGGTGCTCCTAGTTTTTTGATTTCAGCATTAACTAAATCTACAGTTTTTGTGCTACATTTTAGAGCCTTGTGATGTGGTGTAATGATTATTGCATTTCCGCACTTTACTGCAAACATTGCATTGCTCATGGGTGTTACTATAGGGTTAGTACAAGGTGTAATTGCTGCAACTACACCTACTGGTTTAGCTACTTTGGTAATCCCTGTAGACTCTTCTCTTTCGATAATTCCGCGAGACTTCTTACCCTTTAAGCTATTCCAAACTATCTTTGCTTTATTTTTATTTTTAATAACTTTATCGGGATAGTTTCCCATACCTGTTTCTTCAACAGCCATTTCAGCTAACATTTCACTATTGTCATGAACAACTTTAGCTATTGTCATTACTATTTCATCTACTTTTTCTTGAGAAAAAGTTTCAAATTCTGACTGGGCAACTTTTGCTCTATCAATATAGCTTTTGATGTATTCTTGGCTAGGATCTAAGTCTTTCTTTTCTGTTGGTTTCATACTATTTCCTCCTGTTTAAATTACTTGTTCTTATTATATTGTAGCATATTGGGACTTTGGATTTTATATAAATTTAGGTTAAGTCAAAATTATATTTAATTCTGCTTTAAGGTTACTCTTTGTAAATTTTATTGAAAGAAAACAAACTTGAGAAGTATGTTTTGATGACAAATTTTAATGAATATGAATAAAAGTAGGGGCAGTTGTGTAGAACTATAAGATGGCACAGCTGTCACTAAAATTGTAGTAAGCTAAAATTTATTAATTATAGGATTACATGCTTTGTTGGCATTATTGTTCAGCTCTGCTTTGCAATGGTAGATAGCTAATATAAAAAAGATGCAAATTACTTAAAAGTTTTGCATCTAGAATTAACTTGAAATAGTGTGGTTTTATATATTTATAGTATTAGCTTAACTCTGCTTTAACTGCTTCCTCTGGCTTGAAAGTGTTGGCTAAGTCATATATGTTATGGC
>CAYJHC010000106.1:0-4136 GCA_964370075.1 uncultured Oscillospiraceae bacterium
AAGAATGTATTACTGCAGGTGATATAAAATGGAAAGAAGGAAGATCTAAGGTTGAGATTGCTTATAAAAAAAGATATGAATAATATCAATTTATAAAGCATAGAAAATTGCTTGCACTTGCAAATATAATTTTCTTAAAAATGTCTACAGAAAAGGACACTATCCGATTGATAGTGTCCTTTAATTTGTGTATAGGGTATAGTGAATATTAATTATTGCAATTCCAAACCTAAGATGCATCAAAATTATTATAGCTTTGCAATAATACTAATAGTTGCAGAAAAATCAAATAGAAGAAGTTGATTAATTGTAGTATTGAAGATTTAAATTAGTGGAAAATCTGTTTGTTTATTAAAAAAAAGTGTATAATTATATCAATAAGAGAAGTGATTTATAATATTATCGTTAACGATGGAATATACATAGCAAACAAAGGAATCGTAGTGTTTGTGGAAAGGAATGAAATGAGAAAAAAAATAATGATTGGAATGTTAGTAATTTTTGGTGTGGTTCTTACTTTCGCAGTTTCTACTTCTGTTGATAAAGAGAATATCATTAAATATTCTTGAGGAAGCGGAGAGTACACTAGTGGAACTGGTGATGGATGCTAAATTATTTAAGAATATTTTAAATAGAGATTAGTAGTGCATAGTAATGCTTTTTTTAAATAAGCCTTGAGATATAGAAAAATATATTTCAGGGTTTTATTTATAGTTCTTGATAATTAAACTTAATGAAAAGAATATAATTTTAAAAGGTTGGGGTATGTAGAAAGCTATTATATGAGTGAATGCACAACTATTTAGAGAGGCAATTTTACCTAAATCTTAGCACTATATTTCTGGATGTGAAGTAATATTAAAATTTTTAAAAGAGTTGTGCAAAAAGAATACACAATACAAAAAAATTATGATATAATGGGCTTATATTAGTACAGAAGAGGGGAAAAAATGTCTTTACTAAAAGAAATATCAATAAGTGTTCAGCAAGTTGCTGAAGCTATATCTATAGCCATCGGAATAGAGGTGGAAATAGTAGATGAAAATCTAACCGTAATAGGTGGAACTGGAATTTATAGAAAGTTAGTAGGGCAAAAAGAAGAAGCTGGAAGACTAGACGGGAATTATTTATATGCTCGTGTATTAAGAAAAGGTAAGACAGAAGCTATTGCAGATGCTCAAAGAGATGAAGAGTATGGCTTGAGCCAAGGAGTTCCCCAAAATTTAGCTGAAGTTGCAGAAATATGTACGCCAATTAAGCTAGGGGAAAAGACTTTAGGGGTAATTGGGTTAATTGCGTTTAACGAAGAACAAAAAGAAATCCTGATGGACAAAGATAGAGATATGACATCATTTGTTGAGAAAATGGCTGAATTGTTAGCAGCAAAAGCTACACAGCAACTAGCTTTTAGACATGCGGAAATGTCCAAAATGGAAATGATGACTATTATTGAATCTACCCACGAAGGAGTTATTGCAATAGATAGAGGTGGATACATAAAACACTGTAATAAAGTAGTAGCTAGCTTATTTGGAGTAGATAAAAGTGAAATGACTGGAACTCACCTTAATCAATATATGTTAGGGTCGCCAGCTTTAAATATAATAAAAACAGGTAAAGGGTATACTGAGAAAGAAGAAAGATATAGAATAGGTAGAGGTGGAATACACTTAATTGTTACAGCAAAACCTTTCTTTACAAAAGGCATGGTTGGGGGAGTAGTAATCTCTATGAGAGATATTCAAGAAGCTCAACTTTTGGCATATAAAATGGAAAAAGGGGCTATAAAAAAGAACCTTGAGGACATAGTTGGAGAAAGTGCCGCAATTAAAAAAATAAAAAGCCAAGCTCAGCTTCTTGCCAGAGGAGACTCTTCAATATTAATCAACGGTGGAAAAGGTGTAGGAAAAGGATTCCTAGGAAGAGCACTTCATTATAGTGGGCCAAGGGCAGAACAAATTTTTTCAGTTGTAGACTGTATAGCTGTACCAGAAGAACTGATTTGCAAAGAAATCATGGAAAAGCTACAAATTTCTGAAGGGGGAAGCTTACTAATAGAAGAAATTGGAAAATTAACAATTAAAGCTCAAGCAAAGCTTTTGGAAGTAATTAGAACTATGAAGGGCGAAGGACAAACGATTAAAGGTATATCAGATGTCAGAATTATTGCGACCAGTACAGAGGATATAAAAGAGCTTATCAAAGAAGAACGATTTTTAGAAGAACTTTATTATAAAATAGCTGTAATTCCAATAAATATGCCATTGCTACGAGACAGAGGTGAAGAAGACATAATTTGTTATATGGAGCATTTCCTAGAAAAATATAATAGGTTGGCAGAGAGAAATGTTAAAGGGTTTTCAGATGAAGCTAAGCTTATATATACACAGTATAGCTGGCCCGGAAATATACAAGAACTTGAAAATGCAATAGAATATGGCGTGAATATGTGCCGAAAGGATTATATAGAGGCAAAGCATATACCTGCAAATATAGCTGTGCTAAAAGAAGAGGACAAGAAAGAAGAGCTTCTCGCAGAACAGGTAAAAGCCTTTGAAAGAGAAATTATTATTAAAGAACTAATTCGCAATGGAGGGTCCAAGACAGTAGTGGCAAAAAAATTGGGACTTTCAACAGCAACTATGTATCGAAAGCTCACAGAGCTAGATATAAATACAAAACTAATCTAATTATTTTTAAGGAGGAAAATATGTTAAGAACAGCATTACCAAAAGTTACTATGCATTTACCAGGACCTAAGGCGCAAGCAGTTATTGAAAGAAGAGCAAACAATATGCCAAACGCAATTAAGTGCGGATATCCTTTAGTAATCGAAAGAGGAGAAGGGGCTATGTTTGAAGACGTAGACGGAAATGTAATCCTTGATTGGGTTGGAGGAGTTGGAGTATTAAACATCGGCTACAGCCATCCTAAATTAATAGAAGCTGTAAAAGAGCAATCAGAAAAATATTTTCATGCTATGATGAATATTACAACTCACGAAAGATATATTGAGTTTGCAGAAAAAGTAAACAAAGTTGCACCTGTAAAGGGAACTGAAGCAAAGACGATGTTTGTAAATTCAGGAGCTGAGGCTGATGAGAATGCAGTTAAAATTGCTAGAAACCACACTAAGAGACCAAACATTATTGTATTTGATGGTGCTTTCCACGGAAGAACAGTGCTTACAATGACAATGACAGCTAATCCAAATTATTGTATAGACATGGCTCCTCTTGCGGATGGAATTGTTAGAGCTGAGTTCCCTAACTTATATAGAGCTCCAGAAGGCATGGATGAAGCTGCTGCAATTAAGCACTATGCTGATAGCCTAGAGGAGACAATTGCAGAAGTTGGAGCTGATACTGTCGCTGCTATTATTTTTGAACCAGTTCAAGGTGAAGGTGGATTTGTTCCAGCACCACTAGGATGGGTAAAAGAAGTAAGAGCGATTTGTGACAAAATCGGTGCATTAATGATTACGGATGAAGTTCAATCAGGTTGGGCAAGATCAGGTAAATTATTTACTTCTGATTATTACAAAGAAGCTGGGTGTGCCCCAGACATTATGACAACGGCTAAGTCAATTGCTGGTGGGGTACCTGTTTCAGCTGTAGTAGCTAGCAAAGAATTGATGGACTCGGTAACTCCAGGAACTATTGGTGGTACATACTGTGGTAACCCTCTTGCTTGCGCTGCGGGATCTGCATTAATTGATGTAATGTTAGAAGAAGATTACCCTGCAAAAGCACAAAAAATTGGAGATGCTTGCGTTGCTAGATTTAATGCTCTTGCAGAGAAGTATGATGTGATTGGAAACGTTAGAGGAACTGGAGCAATGCTTGGAGTTGAGTTTGTAACTGATAGAGCAACAAAAGAACCTAATGCACAGATTGTAACTGATATGGTAAATACAGCTATACAAAAAGGTTTATTGTTAGAAGCAGCAGGCGCAAAAGGTAATGTAATCAGATTCCTTTGCCCATTATGCGTGACAGATGAGCAATTAGCTGTAGGACTTGACATATTTGAAGAGACTTTAGCTGAGTGTGCAGCAAAGTAGTCTGACAATAGCTAACGGCAACAATTTATAATGATTTCAAAAGACCTCTAATTTGAGGTCTTTTGTTTTAAAT
>CAYJHC010000107.1:0-3980 GCA_964370075.1 uncultured Oscillospiraceae bacterium
CATTAGTCCATCTCAAATAGTCAGCTATATATTCTTGCATATCCTCATCCCTACCATTGGGAGCACTGTTTATATTTGGTAGCCCGTTATTTGTCAAACCTGCTTCAGCAATATGCATATTCATATTATTTTTATTATCTGTAGAGTAACCCCATTTAAAGACATACCATTCATAGTTAGTACTTGCTACTCTTGGTGTCTTTTTCATCATAACTGCATAAAGAGCCCCATCCATATAGTTTTTTGCTATTTGTAAATCTTTGACCCTTTTCCCCTCTTCAATATGTCCAGTAACTAATGGAACCGCAACAGCTGCAAGTATAGCCAAGATCGCTATAACTATAATCACTTCCATCAAAGTGAAGCCCTTCTTAGCCTTAAAAAATAACTGTCTCTTCACCTAATCTCCTCTTCTTTCCGTCTTAATTTAATAATATTTTAAAATTTCCCCTTTTTTATTTTTCGATATTCTCTATACAAACCATTCCATCTACTAATCCCCTATCAAATGGAAACTATTGTTTTTGATTCGTTTTAATTTAATAATAATTCTTGCGAACTAAGGAATTTTCTTTTACCATAATATTATATATTTACCACGTTTGCAACTAAATTAATCAAATAGATCAGTAGATAAATATCTCTCCCCAGTATCAGGCAAAATTACTACAATGTTTTTATCTTTATTTTCTTCTTTTTGACCTTCCATTATTGCAACTGCCATTGCCGCTCCAGAAGAAATTCCTGCCAGGACACCCTCTTCCGAAGCAAGAAGTCTAGTGCCTTGAAAAGCTTCTTCCCAACCAACTTCTACAACTTCATCATACACTTTAGTATCTAATACCTTCGGCAAAAAACCAGCACCTATCCCTTGTATTTTATGAGGACCCTTTTCTCCTCTAGATAGAACCGGAGAATCAGAAGGCTCAACTGCAATTACCTTTATGTTAGGGTTTTTACCTTTTAAAAATATCCCTGTTCCTGTAATGGTTCCACCTGTTCCCACTCCAGCAATTAGAATATCAATAGCACCTTTTGTGTCTTCCCATATTTCTGGTCCTGTCGTTTCTAGATGAGCTTTTGGATTTGAAGGATTTTCAAACTGGGAAGGTATGAATGAATTTGGAATTTCTTTCAATAACTCCTCTGCTTTTTCAATTGCCCCCATCATCCCTTTACTTCCTTCTGTCAAAACAATCTCAGCGCCATAAGCTTTTAACAACTTCTGCCTCTCTAATGACATAGTCTCAGGCATAGTAAAAATTGTTTTCATTCCCTTTATGGCTGCAATTAAAGCAATTCCAATGCCTGTATTTCCGCTGGTAGGTTCAATAAGAACGCTATCTTTATTTATTCTTCCTTCTATTTCCGCATCTTCGATCATTTGCTTAGCAATTCTTGTTTTTATACTTCCTCCAGGGTTTAGCATCTCCATTTTACCTAAAATATTCGCCTTGATATTTAATTCACTTTTTATATTTCCCAAAAAAACTAAGGGTGTATTCCCTGTTACTTCTCCAATATTTTTATATACGCTTGACATAATAACAACCTCCTCTTTTTTTGCTTATCATAACACTAAACCCAAGGCAACTCCTTGCATATTTCACTTCCTTTATTAGATAAATTATAGCATAATATCCCTTAAAAATCATTAGTTACAACGAGAGTTATGTGCTCTATCTCCACAACGAGTTTGCAGTGTACCTATTTCATATTAACCACAAGGCCTACTCTTTATAGTTTCGTTTGCCAATTTTCTCCCTCTTCTACCAATTTTCTAAATTCTAATGTATAATTAGTTATACATTTATAATTACTTTTTCTATAATAGCAAGAAAGGTTAATGATTTTATGGAAAGATATACAAGAAATATTGGCGCACTTAGCCCAGATCAATTTAAGACTTTACAAAACAAAAAAGTTTGTGTCATAGGATGCGGCGGCTTAGGTGGTTATATAATTGAAGAACTTTTAAGAATCGGGATCGGAAACATTACAGCTGTTGATTTTGATGTATTTGAAGAATCTAATTTAAACAGACAACTTCTGGCCACTAGCCAAACTATGGGCAAGTCCAAAGCATACGCTACTAAGGACAGAAGAGATATTGTAAACCCTACTGTTAACTTAAATGTAATTCCAGAAAAATTTACCGAAGAAAACGGGGCTTCAATAGTGGGCGGTCATGATATAGTAATAGATGCTCTAGATAGCGTTCAAGGAAGACTTATCCTCGCCCAAATTTGTAGCCAACTAAATATTCCTATTCTCCATGGAGCCATCGAAGAATGGGCAATTCAAGTTTCTTTAATTATGCCTTACTCTGGTTTAATGGAAACCCTTTATGGAGATAATCGTAATCTACCCCAAGCGCCTAGCAGCCTGGCCTCCACCGTTGCTCTATGCGCTTCTTTGCAAGTAGCTGAAGCAATTAAATACTTGACAGGATTACCAACTTCTTTAGATGGCGTCATCCTATATTTTGATCTTTTGACAATGGACGTAGAGAAAATTCAGATTTAAATTTTGAAAGGAGAGCAATGATATATTTTCACTAATATATCATTCACATTAATATGATAATTTTACATGTAACTTACACAGTAAGGAGAGGCACCCCAAAAGAATTCTTAAACGCACTGCATCAGTGTGGAATTGTAGCAGGCAGTAGAGAAGAAAAAGGAAACATTAAATATGACTATTATTTCCCCGAAAAAGAGAATAACATATTATATCTAGTAGAGTTATGGAAAAACGCCCAAGCATTTGAAGAACACCTACAAATGCCTCATTTTAAGGCTGCAGATGATGTGAAAAAGAAGTTTGATGTCATAGCTGAAATCAATAAATTTGAAGGATCGTTAATTTAGTTCTATATCGATTATATGTTTAAAAGTTTGAGCGATATTTTTATTTTTTTCACACGCTCATTTTTACTTTTAACTTTTCTTAAGATCATATTTAAATGTGGATTTTCACCTCAAAAACCAGCAAAACCCGAGACAATAGTCTCGGGTTTTGAATTAGTTTCATTTTTTTCCTAAAATCATCGCTTTTAAAACTACGCTTTTTTAGCTTTAATTCTAGCTGATTTTCCAGATCTTTCTCTCATGTAGTTAAGCTTAGCTCTTCTAACAGCGCCTTGCTTAGTTACTTCGATTTTTTCAACCTTTGGAGAGTGTAATGGGAAAGTCTTCTCCACACCTACTCCAGAAGCAATCCTTCTAACTGTGAAAGTTTCGCTAACTCCACCATTTTGTTTCTTTAATACAAAGCCTTCAAAAATTTGAACTCTTTCTCTATTTCCCTCTTTTATCTTGATGTGAACTTTAACGGTATCTCCAACATCAAAGGCAGGAATATCTTGCTTTTTGTATTCTTCTGTAATTTGCTCTATTATATTCATCCTTTTTCCTCCTTCCTCTCAAAGACGTTCATAGCTACCTTACTAGAGGACCGTCCGTATTAACCTATATATATTATCATAAAAATTATTGAATTACAAGGATTTTATGATAATATATTATATAACTTTATAGAACTGTCCTTCTCACATAAATTTATGGAGATCAACTAGAAGTTACCCCAAGCTATATTCAAATCCATATCATCTACCCAAAGGTATTTATATAGCTGATGAAGAATCATCTCTCCCGTGGCCACATCATATTTAAGTAGCAAGTCATCTTCAGTCGCCTTAGACGATTGAGGAAGGCCTAATTCCTCCACATCCATAATTTCGTACAGCTTTTCCTCAAAAGTTTCTATCCATTCACTATCTCCAGAAGAGTGAACACTGCTTCTATACTCTACCGTCAATCCTCCAGCTCCAGTTCCCGGGCCTCTTGTGCTTTTACTAGTATCCCACCTAACTATAATTTCTGCATCAGGCGGCGCACTATGCCCTGGCAACATTGAAACTGCAGCTATTGCCGTCATAAGGTTGTCCACAGTTTGTATGTCAGCTGTTTCCTTTG
>CAYJHC010000108.1:0-3787 GCA_964370075.1 uncultured Oscillospiraceae bacterium
CATCTAAAACGCAGTGATGCATATGACCTTCTAAAATAATTTGTCCAGTTTTATGCAAAGCTGACTTAATAGCTCCAATTTGAATCAAAATATCCTCACAAGGTTTATCCTCAGTTACCATCTTTTGGATACCTCTAACCTGCCCTTCAATTTTTTTAAGACGCATTTCTATTGCGGCAACATCCATACATTGGTGCATTAAACCCCTCCTTTTTGATAAATAGTTCAACTGTTCTATACCCCTCAGGGGTATTCTATGTGCAGATTATACCCTACAGGGGTATGGTTGTCAATCCCTTTCTTTATATTTGCATCTTTTATCATTTAAAATTCAGATGTTCCTGTTACATTAATTTCAGGCAAGCATGATTTAAGCACACCTCTTGTCTTAGTAGAAAAGTTCTATCAAAATCTTATCGCACCTAAAAAACAATTGATTGTTTTAGAAAACTCAGCACATATGGCTTAATCATTTTACATTTGTTAAAACTTAGGCTATACTTAGCCTAAGAGGTTATTGACATGAGTGATATATTAAAAGATAGGAAATTTAAGATATGTGTAAAATTCAAAGAGTAAGAATTGCCTTCATTATGCTAACGATTATGCTAATAATAGGCTCGATGCCCGCACACACTTTAGCTACTGCGACTGCAGATACTTGGGATGGAACTATAGATACAAGTTGGTACAATACCTCTGATAAAGAGTTTACAATCAGCACCGCAGAGGAATTAGCAGGTCTAGCTCAAATAACAAACGGAACTGATCCTATAATTTCAAAAGACGACTTTCAGAATAAAATAATAAGTCTAGATAATAACATAGATTTGGCTGATCTGGCATGGACGCCAATAGGAATACGTACATATTCCCCTGTTAACGTGTCCGCCCCTTTTCTTGGTACATTAGATGGTAAAAATTACATTATATCTAATCTATCAGTATCCTCTCTTAACGACTATGTAGGTTTGATTGGATACGCAGGCGACTCATCCTACCCTTCCGCCACTGTAAAAAACCTAGGCCTAATAAATTGCAACATTTCTGGAATCAATGGAGTAGGTGGGTTCATTGGATATGGAGATAGTTCTATAATTACAAACAGCTATGTAATAGATGGATCAATAACAGGAACCACTTGGGCAGGCGGCTTAATTGGATATGGAGAAGGTGCAAGAGTAACAACTAGTTATTCCTCAGCAACTGTCTCATCTACCTCAAACACTTCAGGAGGATTGATTGCATATGGTGAAAATGCTTCAATAACAAACAGTTATGCCACTGGTTTTGTTTCTGCGGCTACAAATAACGCTGGAGGCCTAATTGGTCGCGGTCTATCCTCTACAGTTACTAATAGCTATTTCTCTGGCACAGTAACAGGTAGCTCAAATACAGGCGGTTTAATCGGAGAAAATTTTTACTCTAACATTACTAATAGCTACGGAAATAACGAGCATGTTACAACAGGCTCTGGCTCAAATGGCAGTGAATTCGTTGCTGATGTATCAGGTGCAAATCTGGAAGAGATGAAGACCATAAATTTCAAAAACGTATTAAATGGTGGGGATGAGGCACTCTTAGAACCCTTTTCTATAGATGAAAACTTTAATGGAGGTTATCCTTACATTTCAACCATCCCACAAATAATGTCTGAAGATGGCCAAATCATACGTCAAGGAGAGCCGTTAACTATAAAAGCGACAATACCTTATACAAAAGAAGGAACAGCTACAAAAGTAGAAGGAATAAAGGTTCCTATAGAAAGTGTTTCTTATCAACCAGGAAGTACAATAGCCACACTATCCAGCGAGTACACAGCAAGCCTAATGCCTGGAACATACACTATAGAAATTGCAAACATAGACTATGGAACAGCTAGAGGAACTTTTACCGTCATAGCAGGAACCCCGGCACCAGTTCCTAAAACAAGCGACAATACAAATATATATGGCTTAATGGCAATAGCTTTCATATCAATTTTGGGCATATTATCCATTAGAAAAAAGAGCGTGTCCCCACGCTCTCATGATTGTGTGTAGTTACTGCTTTCTGCACTGATTAATTCTTCGAATCTTTAATCTTTTTTACAGTAACCTGTATTTTACAATGACAAATCCTTAGAGTTCTAAGGGCTATATATTAAGTTTATCTACCTCCTGGTTTACCCCCAGTGCCTCCACCCATTCCATCAGTTTGATTTGCATCTACTTGATTTCCCATGGCATCAGTTACCGATCCACCTGTAATCGAATATTCTCCCGTTACATCTAGTTCGCTATCTCCACCTGTATAAACGGCATTAACATCAATAACTATTTCTCCACCTTCAATGAATAAATCTCCATTGGAGTCAATTCCATCACCTTGGCAAGCGAGGTAAATTGTACCCCCAGTTATTACTATATAGCCACTATCACTGCTTGCATTCATTGCATCATCAAGCACATTTACCGAAATATCTCCTCCATTTATTGTTATAGTAGAACCTTCAATTCCTTCATAACCATCTTCTACAGCTAGATCAATATCATTAATAATTAAGTCTAGTTCTGCATGTAAGGCATCATCTCCTGTGAGTATATTATACTCACCACCATTTATTATTAAGTTTTCATCTGCGTGAACAGCATCTTCATAAGACGAAATACTCAGTTCTCCCCCGTTTAACAATATGTTTAAACCTTTTAGCCCTTTCATACTATCTTCTAGGAGGCTACTTGGTTGAACTGTGTTTCCTGACCCTTCGCCTACAGTAATATCATTTAAAACTTCTACAAAGCCTCCACCTGTTTTAATGTCGAAAGAACCACCATCAATCTGAAGAATTTGTTCTGCACTTATCCCATCGTTTTGGGCATTAATATTAAGTTGCCCACTCACAATAAGAGTATTTCCCTTATCTGCTTCATCTGTGTTTGATGCTTTAAGTCCGTCTTTACCAGCGGTAATTGATAAATTTGCTTCTTTAATTGCAAGAAAATCTTTTCCCACAATTCCATCTTCTACTGCATCTACATTTATAGTAGCCCCTTCAATAACCAAGTCGTCTCTACTATTAATCCCATCATTATAGGATGTAGTTACATCCAAACTGCCATCCCCTATTATTACCGTATCCGCCTTAGAATAAATTGCCGCTGATGGAAACTCCTCATCTGTAGTTGTAATTGCTCCTTGCGTAACTGTATTTTGACCTTCCAAAACAATTACAACGTCTTTAGCCTCTATAACATTAATAGGGGTAGAGTCTTGGCTATTAATATTCGCCTGGTTCAAAACAAGATACACTATTCCCTCATCAGCATCTTTATCCACATTTACTGTTATAGTACTAGTTGTATAGTCCCCTGAAAATTCATAGGTTCCGCTCTTCGTTATTAAGATTTCTTCGCCATCACTAAAAGTTACACTTTCAGATAGATCACTTAGATAATCTTTAGTTGGATATTCTAAATAGGCGGTACTAGAGCCTTCCACTGCACTATTAGAGTTTCCTTTCGAAAAGTTATTTATAAGGAGCACAGTAATAACTCCAGCAGCTACAAGGATAATTAACCCTATTATTATAATTCGTTTCTTCAAAGTATTTTTCCTTTCTATAATCCTTTAAATAGGATTTCCTGCTTCCCAATGATAATCTCAAGGTTTCCGTTTCTCGTCCTAAGTTCATCAACAAAGCTTTTTTCTGATGTTATATCTTTAAGTTCAATCTCATAACTGAGTTTAAACACACTTCCCATATTGCTAGTCTTTGCAGATACTAAGCTTGCATTTTTTGTATACA
>CAYJHC010000109.1:0-3595 GCA_964370075.1 uncultured Oscillospiraceae bacterium
GCTAGATCCTAGCTGGGTTGGAATATATAAAGAGTCTAAAAGACAACCAAAGAGATCAAATAAGAAAATGAGTGATTATGGGATTCAGCTAAGAGAAAAACAAAGAGCTAAGTTCATTTATGGAGTTTTAGAAACTCAGTTTAGAAACACTTTTGACAAAGCGGTTAAGAGAAAAGGTAAGACTGGTGAAAACTTACTAATTATGCTTGAGTCTAGATTTGACAATGTTGTATTTAGACTTGGTCTAGCAGCAACTAGAAGAGAAGCTAGACAACTAATCGTTCACAGACATTTTCTAATTAACGGCAAGAAGGTGGATATTCCATCATATGAAGTTAAAGCTGGTGATGTAATTACAGTAAAAGAGAAGAGTGCAAAGTCAGTAAAGTTTGCAGAAATCAAAGATATGAATATTACAGTTGCTGGTTGGCTTTCAATTGACCCTAAAAAACTAGAAGGAAAGGTTTTATCAATTCCAACTAGAGAAGAAATTGATACTCCGATTGAAGAGCATTTAATCGTAGAATTGTACTCTAAGTAATATCAATTAATTAGTAAATAATTAATATATTATACAGAGAAAGGAGGGTTTTAATGTTAGAAATTGAAAAACCAAGGATTGAGTGTGTCTTTTCAGATGAAGATGCCAACTACGGTAAATTTATCGTTGAACCTCTTGAAAGAGGTTATGGAACCACTTTAGGAAATAGCCTAAGAAGAGTACTTCTTAGCTCTCTACCAGGAGCTGCTGTAACATCAGTTAAAATTGACGGGATTCTACACGAATTCTCAACAATTCCTGGGGTTAAAGAAGACGTTACTGAAATCATTCTTAATTTAAAAAGATTAGCAGTGAGAATAGATAGTGAAGAACAAACAAAGCGAATCTATATAAATGCTACAGGACCTGCCTCTATTACTGGGGGAGACATTACTTGTGACTCAGAGGTTACAATTTTGAACACAGATCTGCATATAGCGACTCTTGCTGAAAATGCAACATTAGAGATGGAAATGGTGATTTCAAAGGGAAGAGGATATGTACCTTCAGAGCAGAACAAAGAAGGTGATAACAACAGAGTATCTGTAATTCCAGTTGACTCAATCTTTACACCAATGAAGAGAGTAAACTTCACTGTAGAAAATACAAGAATAGGAAAGGTTACTGACTTTGACAAGCTTGTACTTGAAGTGTGGACAGATGGTTCTGTTACACCTACAGAAAGTGTTGCCATGGGTGCTAAAATAATGTACGAGCATTTAGACTTGTTTATTCAGTTAGAAGAAAAGACGAGCGGTATGGACTTCATGGTTGAAAAAGCAGATGACCCTAAAGGAAAAGCGCTAGAGATGACAATAGAAGATTTAGAATTATCTGTTAGATCATCAAACGCTTTAAAGAGAACAGGAATTAAAAAAGTTGAGGAGCTTATAAGCAAACGCGAAGAAGACCTTAATAATCTTAGAAATTTAGGGAAGATTTCTATAAACGAAATCAAAAATAAAGTACATGAATTAGGATTATCATTCCGTGGTAGTGACGAATAAGACGAAAGGAGAAAAGGGATGCGAGGCTACAGAAAATTAGGTAGAGATTCAGCCCATAGAAAAGCTTTGCTGAGAAATCTTGTTACAGATCTTTTCAGAGAAGGTAGAATTAGTACTACTTCTGAAAAAGCAAAAGAGACAAGAAAGGCAGCTGAAAAAATAATCACTCTTGCAAAAAGAGGAGATTTACATGCTAGAAGACAAGTACTTGCTTATGTATTTGACGAAACAGTAGTTACAAAGCTTTTTGAAGAAATTGCACCAAAGTATGCAGATAGAAATGGTGGATATACAAGAATATTAAAATTAGGACCAAGACGTGGAGATTGCGCTGAAGTTGTATTTTTAGAGCTTGTGTAAAAGCATACAAAACAAAGTGAAAATTGTACAGTTGTACACAAAATAAAAGATGTGAGTTAATCAACAACTCACATCTTTTTTAGTTCAAATATTCAAAAGGGTATTATGAATATTTAATATTTGCATCTGTAAATTCAAATTTATGCTAACATACTAGATAAGTATGAAAACTGATAGAGAGTAAGACTGAATTTATACTTTCTACTATTTAGGTTCATTGTTCAAATCTTCTGATTTTAGGAGTTTTCTTTCTTCAGCCCAGTCGACCCATTTTTTTACAAATATAGCGATTACACCAGCAATAGGGACCGCTAGAATCATTCCTACCAATCCGCCATAAGAACCGAGAATAGTAACGGCTAATAACACAAAAAGAGGATGAAGACCGGTAGAAGAGCCCACTACCCTTGGATATATAAAGTTTCCATCAATTTGTTGAATTACAAGGAATGCTATTATAGCTATAATTCCTTGCCATATACTGTCGGTAAATGTAGCCACAAGGAAAGCTGGTACCATTCCGATAATAGGTCCAAAATAAGGAATCACATTGCAAATACCGGCAAAAATGCCTATAAATACGGCAAAATCAACACCTATTATAGTTAATGCTATTGAAGAAAGTACTGCAACTATTACTGCATCTATGCAAACCCCTTTAATAAAATTACCTAGTACACCATTTACTTCAACGAGAGTTTTGTCAATTTTATCAGCTTTTTCAGGTGATACAATAAGTCTTCCAGACTTTTTTAGTATACTAATAAAAAAGTCTTTATCTAAAACAAGGTATATGCTAATAATTATTCCAATAACTAAAGTAACAACACTCCCACCTAGCGAGGAAATAGTATCTACTACTCCAGTAAGGCTAAATGCGCTTTTTCCCCATTCTAAAAGGCTAGAGGCCAGTGAATTAATTATTCCTGCTAGAGAGCCTCCAAATTCAGTAGTCTGCAAATAAACTAATAAATTGTGAATAGATTCATAGGCTCTGTCTGCATATTCAATTACAGACTCAAAGAGATTACCAATGCTTCCAATAATGAATTCGCCAATAATTAGTGCCACAAAAAGGTATAGCAAACCTATTACTACTGCTAAAATTACAAAATAGCTCAGTAAAGTACTAATTACTTTGCTTTGAGAGAGTCTTTTCTTTTCTTTTTTCTCATCACTTCGAGGTTTAGAAAGCTTTAAGATCACTTTTTCATTTAAAGTTGTCGCTATAGGACTAATAAGATAGGCAAGTATTATTCCGATAATTAACGGTGATATTGCTCCTAGGAAGGTGGAAAAGTGCATTCCTAACCAATTTACTAAGGGTACAATATTAGTGATAAGCGTATAAGCTACAAACAAAAGTGTTGCAGTGAATACTATAAATATGCAATATCGCATTAGGGTATTATCCTTTAATGTTTTTTTAATTTTATTCATTTGAACTCCATTTCAATTTCTTTACTTAAAAATAAGATGAACTTTTGCTAAACAATTATATATTAGCTTTAGATTCAATCAGCGATTTGTAATGAACTAATAGATAAATACTTATATTAGTATATTATACTTTCAATTGTATTTCAATAAAAGTACTGCAATTTGGATAAGTATTTAAGAGTAAATTAGATGGGTTCTATAATATATGTTGGGGTGGAGATGATAAAATCTCTGCTCTAACATATTT
>CAYJHC010000110.1:0-3518 GCA_964370075.1 uncultured Oscillospiraceae bacterium
TTCTATAAAGTTCAATCTCTTCTTCTACAAGAGAGCATATTAATTCAGCGAATTTTTTAGCCCGTTCTATGTTTTCAATGGTATGTTCATAACACGCAACATACATACCTGCCTCTGGATCTGTATCCATATTAACAATTAAATCAGGGGCATATCGTGGTAGGTAATAATTAAAAAATGCCTCCCAATTGTATCCATTCATATAGGCTTCTTCATTTATTTCTTCTATCTTTTTGCCCACTTCCATAGGTTTACTATTTTCAATGTAAAAACAAACATCAATACTTTTTCCTGATTCCACTACCACTACATAATCTTTCATTATAATTTCCTCCATCCGTTACATAAATTTTACTTACGCTTCTAACATTGTTACACTACCCATTATGCTCATAATGGATAGTAAGTTACTTTTTAATAAATTCTATGTGCGAATTACAATCTAATAAAAACTTTATAAATTCATCATTATTCTTCAAAGAAACCATCAAACTATCCTTATTAGTTTTTATCCTAATTCTATCTAAAGAAAGTGCATAATCCTGTGATGGATCATGTGTTTTTTGAACTGAAACTATATCACTACAATAGAGTCTTTTTTTATGAAATCCAACTCTTGCTTCAATAAAATCATTGTTTATTATAAGATATGTAGGAAAGTTCCAACATAATAAAAATACTAATGGAACTAAAAATACAACTACAAGCATATAGAACGACTGAACTGCTGAATAAATAATTGCCCCTACTAACATTAGTATAAAAAATGGAATGATCGTTCCAATTTTTCCGGAATATTTCATAAAATACCCTCCTAAATCTAATATAAATAACCTTACATGTATTATAGCACCTTTTCCCCTAAATTTTATGTATAATTACTTTTATTTGGATAAATGAGAAATTTTAGGCTATTCAAAATCTGCCACAAGTTCATGTTTCACTTTATCAAATTCAGTATCTGACATAGCCTTTATCTTTACAAGAACTGCCTCTGTAAGATCTTTGAGTTCAATTTCATCTGCCTGCAATTCCTTTTGCATTTCCTTCAATTCTACAATTAATGCTCTACGTGAATCTATTCCATAAATGCACATCAAATTTGTTTCTTCTACTGTAAATATCATATTATCTCTCCATTTCTTTACTATTAGCGGTTCTATTTTTTTCTTTATATTCGATAGATTTCGAGGTCTTAAGTTCAGCAAGTACAGATTTTTTTTCTTTGTTTACTGCATTTGCTAAATCTATAAGAGAAATTGCTTTCCCTTCATTGACATCTTTTTCAAGTTGCTCTACTGTTGGCTCATTGTTTATCACACCGTCTATTTTATTCAGGTTTTGTTCAGTAGATAGTTCAGCTACCTTTAGATAATTTTCCACTTCCTTAAACCCAAAGCTATCTACGTAATGTGATGATACCACACCATTCATCTTAATCACAACGATGTCACTTACAGACATAGAATGGCATTTAAATTCACTGGATCTATTGTTATTGAAATCGTGATATAAACTATTTAGCGCATCATCCACACTACTTACATTTTGCAGCCTACTAGACCAAACAAGGTTATAATTTTTTCTATCAATTTCTTTTCCAGTGCTTTCAAGTTCTCTTAAGTTTGCAAAACGATAGTCCCTAAACTCTGCCCCTTCTTTAATCTGATATATCGCAAAACTATTCTCTGTGTTTTCTAAAAACTTTTTTTCTTCAAGCGGTGTTAAACTATTTTCTAAAACTAGTTGCTCTTTAAATTCATAAAAGTTTTCCCAATCAACTTTTTCAATACCAAAATACCCTGCATGGCTCTCTATTTCAATAGCATCAAAAATCATCGCTTCTGTATTGTCTGGATAGAGTGCATAAATGGTTAAGTCTTCGTTATATAAGTCAAAAGCTCTTTCCTTTGCTAATGGCAATAGTTCCTCTGCTGTATATCCATATTCTACTGCGTGTTTGGTAGTAACGTTTGAATCTGGCATAAAGTATGGTGTCTCAATTCTATTTACTTCATGAGCACACTCCTCTTTATCAACTATACGGCCCTTATTATCCGTTAAAACAGCTTCATCAAAATAGCTTTTATCAATTTCTTCAAAATCATATTCAGAGGTTACTTCTTTCTCCATATCCTTTAAGCCTACAATAGGTTTTTCATCGGATTTATTGTCCTTAACTTGAAGTGTATCTTTATCCAACTTTATCTTCTTTATTTTTTCACTTTCAACCTCGCTTGCTTTTTCCATTAGCTTTTTAAAATCAACTTTTTTAAGATTGCTTAAGTCATTTTTTAAGCTTTCTCCTTCACCAAGTAATATTTCTTTCACAGCATCATCAATGCTAGTCTCAATATCATCATATATGCCACCATCAAGAATATTGAAGTTTTCATCTATGATTGAATATTCATATCCGTCATCAACTTCAAAAATACTAATATATCTTTTGTCATACTCAAAAGCGAGTTCCTCTTCTTTATTCAAATCAATTCCTCTCTCTTTTACAATTTCAGCAAAGTGCTTATCAATACCAGTGATAATTTGAGAGGAAGTCTTATTTATCGCTTCTAGTGATGATTTAAGCTCCTTTAAATCTTTTTCCTTACTCCAATTTGCAATATATCCAAAAGAGTTGTCAGAAGTTTCAATTCCATAGTAATTACATACTGCAAAACTAATACTTTCCGCTTCAATTTCTTCAGTTCTTCGGTCTTTTTTTTGAGTCTCAGTAACAACTTCTCTATCATGTAGCAGAGAATGCGCCACCTCATGTATAGTTGCAGATACTGTTTGAACTTCACTCATTCCATCTCTAATTGAAATCGACTTTTTATCAAGAGAATAAAATCCATCAACATCATCTGCCATTTTTTCGATATTTATCTGCACTTGCGAGGTACGTTTTATTGCTTCCATAAAAGCATCAAAGTATTCCACATTACCTGATAAGTCATTTATAAGGCTGGGGATTTCTTTACCCTCTGTTTGACTAACATCAAAAACAGATACCACGCGAAACATTGGCATCTGTTTTTCAATTTCCTCTATTTGAATTTTTCCATTTTCATCTAAGAGCGGAAGGTTTGTGGCTGGATCTAGTTTTTCACGCTCTTCTTTTACTTTGTATGGCGTAGGCGCAATAATCTTTATCCCTTTTTCACCTTTTTTTACATTTCTCGAAAAGCTATCTTTCCATTTATTATACCCTGCTACAAGTGTTGCATCAGGATTTTGCATTGCAATTAACATAGTGTTATTAAGTGAATACTTATGAAATCTACTCACAGTACGAAGATACTGTGAGTACTTCTCGCTTGTCATCATCTCTTTAATGCCCATTTCAATGCTGTCTGTAATTTCTTTCAAACGCTCTTTCTGTGTTTGTTTAGCATTATATTCTGCCATAAAGCTGCTCCTTTCGTATTTTAAGTAAAAAAATAAGCCACAACATGTGGTGGCCATTTAAATTATATTTATTTTGTTGATATTAATATACCTTCTCTGCTATAAAGGGT
>CAYJHC010000111.1:0-3413 GCA_964370075.1 uncultured Oscillospiraceae bacterium
TGTAAGGCAGGTGCTCTCCCAGCTGAGCTATGCGCCCTTATTTGGTAGCGGCGAGTGGATTCGAACCACCGACCTTCCGGGTATGAACCGGACGCTCTAGCCAACTAAGCTACACCGCCACACTTGTACTATCTGTTGAACAGTACAAGAATTATTGTATCATTTAGAAAAAATATTGTCAATAGAAATTTATTATTTTCTATATTTTTATTTTTTATATTTTTTTCAAAATACATTTATATCATTTTCAACTTTAATATTCACACTTTTCTACATGATGTCTTACTGAATTTATTACTCTCAATTTTAGGCTTTTTTCTTTTACTACTTTTGCACTAACTTTATCACTTAATCGTTAGACACTGATCTGATGGATTTTGCCTTTGCTAATGAGAATAAGATAAGCCTCGTCAACTGGCATCCCATAGTTTATTTCCAAAGCCGCCTTATAAATTTTCATCTGTTCACTATATTCTTCTTCAATTTTTTCAGTTTTGCTATTAGATTTATAGTCCAATAAAATCAATTTACCATCTTCCTCAAAGAAACAATCAATAACACCTTGGACAAGTTGATCTTCTTTTTCAGGGTTAACTATAGTAAACTCTTGCTCTTTTCTTACCAATTTACTATTTATGACCCTATCAAATATTGGATGACTCAAAAGAATTTCTATCTTATCTAGTAAAATATGCTTAGTCAATCGGCTATTTATTATGTTCTTTTCTGAAAGTTCTTCTACCCTTTCTTCTAAGTATGCTCTCCCTTTTTCTTTTGCAAGTTTGAAATCGATGTGCTCTAAAAAAGCATGATTAACTGTACCTACTAGCATACCTATATGCTCTTTTTGTACCCCTAATATTTCAGGGCTTTGTATCCTTATTTCATCTAACTTTTTATCTTGATTAATCCTACTTACAGAAGTTTTGGAAAGTAGAGATTCTTCTAAAGCCTCATACTCAAAAGAAAGTCTCCTATTAACTTCTTTATAGTTTTCATCTTCTTTATCTAAATTCGCTAAAACATCTAATCCCTTTCTTTCTTCTTGAATTTGTTCTCCATAATAAGAAAGCACTTCTTGAGAATTTATCATTTGAATTTTCAATGAGGCATGAAATCTCAAGCTGTAAATTATATCTAAGTAGTTTTTGTAAGAAAATAGGCTTTCCTCTCCTAGCAAGTCAAGTTCCTTTTTATTTTTCAAAGTTCCGACAAGGATCAACTTATCCTTTGCTCTTGTAAATGCTACATAAAGAATTCTCATTTCTTCTTCTCTAGACTTTATTCTCCCAATATCTTGTATAGCCCTTTGAACAAGGGTATCTTTTTTAATATGCCTCTTTGCATCAGCCATATGTATTCCTATCCCTAAATTACTATCTATTTCTAGCAAGGGCTTTTTCCCTGGTTTTTCTAGCTTTTTATCAAGGTTTGGAATTATTACAACTGGAAATTCCAAACCTTTACTCTTATGTATGGTCATTATTCTAACAACATTATCTTTTTCATTAATTAAAGTAGCTTGTCCAATATCTAGCTCTCTTTCCTTTAATAGGTTAATATATCTTAAAAATCCATATACCGTACCATCATTATTTTCAATGTATGTATTTGCCCTGTCAATAAAAGCCTTTAGATTAGCCTGCCTTTTCTTTCCTGTTTTTAAAGAGCCTACATAATCATAGAATCCGGTTTCCACCATTAATTCCCATGCAAACTGATTTATTGGAGTTATTATGCTTCTCCTCTTCCATTTGTCAAAAATGGTGATTACCCTTTCGCATTTTCTTCGCAGTTCTTCCCTTTCCCCTTCCTTGGTATAATGAATAATGCCATCATAAAAATAGCCCTTAGGCCAATTTATTCTAAGTTCAGCAAGGTCATTTGTACCAAAGTTAAAAAAATCTGTTCTCAAAGTTGCCAAAATAGAAAGATCCCTCTTTCTATTATCGATTGCTTTTAGAAGTTCAACTATAGTAGAAATTTCCATAGAATCAAAATAACCCTCATTCTCTTCTAAATAGGCACTTATGTTATGCTCTTCCAAAGTTTTCTTAATTATATCTGCAGTAGACTTTCCACTTCTATAAAGAATTACAATATCTCTCTCAGCTATCCTTCTTATCTGATTGGTTTTGTTATCAAAAATCTCTTTGCCCAGGTTTTCTTTTATTGCCTTAGCAATTAATACCGCCTCTTTTTCAATTTTGCTTAACTGTTCAATTTCATCATCTACTTCATTATTGTTTATTAATTGTTCAACATCCAAGGACCCTAGCTCTTCTAGAAGCTCTCTTTCATTACCTTCTTCAATCACACATTGTAATTCAATGGGGAATTCATATTTATCATCTTTAGGAAGGCCTCTATTTAATCTAGCTCCTTCATCATAACTATCCATTACCTTTTCAAAGATTTTGTTAACCCCATCTATTACCGTTCCCTTACTTCGAAAATTTTGATTTAAATCAATTTTACAGGTATCATTTTCGCCTTTTTTAAAGCTTTCGTATTTTTCCTTGAAAATATTAGGGTCCGACATTCTAAATCCGTAAACACATTGTTTTATATCACCCACCCTAAAGCCATTGTTGGCTCTTTCTATAGAGGCGATAAGCTTTTCTTGAATAGGATTAGTATCTTGATACTCATCAACAAAAATATATTCAAATTTATCTCTATACTCTTCTCTCACCTGATCATTTCCTAGCACTTTTAAAGCCAAATGTTCTAGATCATTAAAATCCAAAATATTCTGTTCTCTTTTCATCTCAATGTATACTCTATGGAACTCTTCAATAATCATTGCTATTGTAAGGTACACTTCCTTCGTTTGGTTCAAAGTAGCTACTATCTCATCCAAGTCCGCATAAAAATACCTTTTTTTAAGGTCTCCAATGTATTTCTTACCTTTATCTCGTAGTACTTTAACATCTTCTTTTACCAATTGATAAGCCTCTTTTTCAGGCCCTTTAGCTGACATAGTGGTTAGCTTTAACCCACTTATTTTTTCCCTAGCTTTGGTAAAATCTTTTCCTCGAATTTCTTCTAAGACCTCTCTAATTTTTCCCAAATCTTCCTGACCTTTTTGATGCAAGTTCGACATACTATCAGCATCTAGCAAATCCACTACCTTTTTGAAAAGGCTAAGAGACCTTTCTAATTCACTTTCTCCATAGGAAAAAATATGATCCATCAATTTAGATTTTTCTAGAGTTTCTTTACTCGCAACATAGTTTTCTGCTGATTCTTTAAGAAATTCAAATGGCGATACCATACTCATTAATTTCAAATACAATTGAATAATATCTTCTTTTAATAGATTGGAGTTGGATATTTTAGAATAACTTTTAATTAGATTTAAGAAATTACTATTCTTCTCTTGATGCAATTCAACAAACACTTGATCCATT
>CAYJHC010000112.1:0-3251 GCA_964370075.1 uncultured Oscillospiraceae bacterium
ACTCAAAGATAATATTACTAGCAAGGCAAGCTGTAATTTCTGAAACATCTGAGGCTGGAAGAACTTCTACAAGATCAAATCCTACAAAATCGATGCCCTTAACTTCTCTTACTAATTTAAGTGCTTCTCCGCCAGTAAACCCATTCACTTCAATTGTTCCAGTTCCTGGCGCAAATGCAGGGTCTACAAAATCAATATCAAATGATAAAAATGCTTTATTGTCACCCACACGCTTATTAATTCTTTCTATAGCCTTGTCTATACCTATTTCTTTTAATTCTTCTCCAGTTATAACTTCAAAACCTAGAACTTCTGATGCAGTCAAATCTTCTTCTGAATAATACGTTCCTCTCATGCCAAGCTGAATAGACTTACTGGTATCAATTAAGCCTTCTTCTACCGCTCTTTTGAATACCGTCCCATGATTATATTTAAACCCAAAATATGAGTCACCTGTATCAAAATGGGCATCAAAGTGAACCAAGGCTAAAGGTCCATGTTTCTTAGCTAAGGCTCTTAATTCTCCTAAAGTAATTGAATGATCTCCTCCTATACATATTGGGACTACATCTTCTTCTATTATTGACGCTATTTCTTTTTCTAGTCTTGCGTATGTTTCCTCTATCTCGCCAGGCACTGCGGCAATATCACCATAATCTACTCCAGATAATTTTTCTACTACATTAACTTTTTGATAAGCATTGTAAGGTTTAACTAATGATGATATGTTTCGTATTGACGAAGGGCCAAATCTTGCTCCTGTTCTATAGGTAGAAGCAGTATCAAAAGGAACTCCTACGATTACATAATCTACATCTTTATTTGTTTTGACATATGGCAATCTCATAAAAGTCTTAATCTCTGCAAACCTTGGAACCTCCAAAGAATTAATTGGTACATATTTTTTCATATAATACTTCCTTTTCTTCACAATTTACGATTTATTTATTATTATCTCTTCATTAGAGCAAGTTATATGCCAACAATTTCCACATTATGTATAATTGCAATTTCAACACCTTTTTTATGGTTAAAAAAATCACATAATTATCAAATGCAATTTTGCACTAATATCTAATGTGATTTCACAGTTACTATATTATTTTGTAAAATTTCAACGAATTCACTCGTGCAATTTTGCATCGTCTTCATGCATTTTTACACTACCATCGTGTGCAAATGTATTCAATCTATAGAGTTTCCTCCTTACAGTACTTACATCTAACGAAAGTTTTTCTGCTGCCTTTGGAATACTGCCATACTTTTCTATTGCGCTTTCCAACACCTCTTTTTCAAATTTCATTAATTGGGACTTGTAATCTTCCCCTTGCAGAAAACTAAACTTACTACTAACGAGGTCAACATCATCAATTAATTCTTTCTCTGATATTACCACAATACGTTCCACAAAGTTTTCTAATTCTCTTACATTTCCAGGCCAATCATAACTAGTTAATTCATTTAAAGCTTTATTAGTCATCTTCTTATTGAATCCATACTTTTTATTTAGCTCATGCAATAAATTATTTACTAATGGCAAAATGTCATCTTTTCGCTCTCTAAGCGGAGGAATTTCTATTGGAACCACATTTAATCTATAATACAAATCCTCTCTAAATTCTTTTTTTGAAACCATTTCTTTAATGTTTCGATTAGTTGCAGCTATTACTCTAACATCTACCTTGATTGGATCGGTTCCACCAACTCTTACTATTTCTTTTTCTTGTATCACTCTCATAAGTTTTGCTTGGGATGCAATTGGAAGCTCTCCTACCTCATCTAAGAAAACTGTTCCTCCATTTGCAATTTCTATCAGTCCTTTTTTCCCACTTTTCTCTGCGCCGGTAAAAGCCCCTTTCTCATATCCAAAAATTTCAGATTCAAATAATGCCTCTGGAATTGCGCTACAATCAACTTTTACATATGGCTCATCTTTTCTCATGCTAAATTTATGAATAAACCTACTTAGTACTCCTTTTCCCACCCCTGATTCACCAAGTATAAGAACTGTGGAGTCTACTTTTGCAACTATTTTTGCCGCTTCGAACATTTTTTTTAGTTCCTCGCTTTTATAGACAGTCTCTTTATCTGCCATTTGCTCATTTCGCAAAAGTTCTAATTCTTCTTTATATCTGGAATTTTCTTTTTCTTTCTGTTCTAGCTCTTCTTTTAACATTCTTAATTCTGTAACATCTCTTGAATTTACAACAACTTTATCTATAGTTCCATTTTTATATATTGGATTTCCTGTAGTAAGTACCACCTTTCCATTGTTAGCTTTTTGAACTATTGTAACAGCTTTCTTTTCTTCAAGTACTTTCAGTGTAACCGATTCATTATAATAGCCTAAATCAACAAGTTCTTTTATATTTCTCTTTTTTATTTCTTCAAGATTTACTCCTTCAATTCGCTCACAGGCACTATTTATATATAATGTGTTTCCATCTTTGTCTAGAATATGAATGCCGTCATATGAACAATCAATTGCTTTTGTTAAATCTTCTATACTCATTGTTGATTCTAATTTTCCCATTCAATATTCTCCTTTAAGCTACTTTCACCTTCTAAAAATGTTACTACTTTTCTGTATTATGATACTATATTCTCTCCTATATGTCTATTACTCTTAAAGTACATTAAAGTTCAAAGTAACATCAACTCAGCCTACTAAAACTACACTAATATCCTCACTACTAAAGGCTCAAATTTATCTACTATAGCAGATAAAAATTTGCACTGCCCATAAAAGTTGTGAGGAAAAAGTTATATATCGTGATGGAAATATCAAATAATATTACTATATTTCCATATTTCATATTTCAAGCTAAATTTTTTATAATAAATGTACATATATGTCCATTTTTTTTACATGAATTCCAAATAAATACCATATGTTGTTACGGTTTAAATAGTATAATTTAGAAGTTATAAAATTTATGATTTTAGGGAAAAGGAAGGGCAAACAATCTAATGAAAAAAGTACTAGTTTTTTTAATGGCAATGATCTTAGTGTCAGGCGGCACAATAGAAAATGTAAGTGCAAATACAGTAACTATGGCTGAGTCTAATATAGTATATTCTATGGAAGATGACTATATTGACCTTACCAAAATTTCTATAGATATAAAAGAAGATGATAGATATGTGCCATTTCTATCATCAGTCAAAAACTTAAAAGAGGAGTTAGAAGAAAAGAAAATTACAGGAACGGGAAAGACTGCTATTTATTTTGAAGACGACGAAGACTTCAA
>CAYJHC010000113.1:0-3167 GCA_964370075.1 uncultured Oscillospiraceae bacterium
AAAATATAGAAAACAAGGGCAATGAGGGATATGGTTACGAGATACTAAAAAAAGTCGAAGAGGTAAGTAACCTTAAATTTGAGTTTGTTAAAGTTGAAGGCGATGTGTTTGATGCAATCGAGAGTAGAGAGGTAGACATCGCTGGGCTATACTATGAAACCCCTGAGCGTAGTGAAGACTTTTTGTATATGGATACTCCATTAAATACTGTGAGTGCAGGGCTTATGGTAAAAAAGGAAAACGAATTTCCCTTTGCTAATCCGGCCGATATAGACGGAAAAAGTGTTGCCACATATGAGGGCAATTTAGCAAATGATTATTTGAATGATTTTCTTGAAGAAAATGATATTTCCGTCGAATATAAAGTAGGGGACTTTGACAATTATTTGGAACAAGATGCCGACCTTTATCTTATGTATTCGAGTAACACGACAGTTACTGGATTTACTACAGTGCTTAACTTGGCTAAACGTAATGCGTATATTATATCAAGGTACGGAAATGAGGATATGGTAGATGAAATTAATGAAGCTCTTAATTATATTATATTAAATGAGGGCGACTATTTTGAAGAGTTATCTCAAAAATACTACCCAGGTCACTTTTCTGCTTTTCACCGTAACTTGACAGTAGAGGAATTAGAAATTTTAAGACAAAGACCACTTACCGTCGCCTATGAGACAAACCACAGTCCCTTTACATCCCAAAATTCAGAGGGGGAGCCTGCAGGTGCGGTTGTAGATGTTATGAACTTACTTTCAGAAGAATATGATTTCGAGATTATATATCAACCTTATACATTTTCTGACCCCTCAACTTACCCAAGCCATAGTGATATAATAATATCAGCCATTGGAACTACTGATTATTATAATAAATACTATACTCCTACTGAAAGCTATTATTCTATTCAGATGATATCGATGGTGTCAAAAGAAATGGCTCTAAACTACAATTCCTCCGAAGAAATTCGGAAAGCCTCGGAGAAAATAGGTGTAATGAATTACCTGAATTCTAATTTTACTATATTTATGGAGTATGCGAAGGAAAGCGAATTTGAGTTTTATCCTACTTTTACGGAGTTGCTTCAAGCCTATGAGCGAGGAGAAATAGACATGGCTGTTTTCACCCAAAGTGGGACAACCTATGCCAATTCATATATGGATGAGAATGATAACTATACCTATGCTACCGACTTTTTTCTCGACTTTCATTTTGGAATAGAAAATAGTATAGCAGAAGAATATGTACCTATTTTTAATGTAATGCTTGACAATATTTCGAGTACTGATTATGAAAAAATCCTTGTTGCAAACACATCGACGTATTTTTACGAAGAAACATTTTTGGACTTGTTGACTGAGAATATACACTTTATAGTGATTATAATTGTAATGATCGCTCTTGGATTTCTAATATTTGCATATAAGCAGCAGAAAAAAAAGCAAGAGGGTATTGCCCTTGCTTATAATACAGATCCGATAACAGGGCTTGTTGCATTTCATCGGTGGAGAGACACTTTATATGAACTCCTGAAAGATGCTAAACCAGGCGAATATGAACTAATTTCCTTTGATATAGACATGTTTAGGACTATCAACACTCATTACAGTGTCGATAAAGGAACAGCCGTAATAAAAGCCATAGCGTCTACACTTACAGAGACATTTGAGAATAAGAAAGTTTATATAACAAGAAGGACAGCGGAACAGTTTTTGATACTTAGAAAGACGGATGAAAGTGGCTCACTAAGAGAAATATATTTAACTCGAATAGTGCCAGCAGTAAGAGAGGTAATGGGTCCAGATTTCAACCTTCGTATGTCATTTGGATATGTAGTCATAGACGATTTGCCTACTAAAGGTACAGCTCTAATAGATCAGGCAGACAATGCTAAAAATGCTGGTAAAAATAAGAGTAAGACAACATTTATAAAGTTTGACGAGGCTATGAAAAAGAATTATGAAAATAAAGTAAATGTAACTTTTCGTATGGAACAGGCTATGCAAGACAATGAGTTTTATGTGGTATATCAACCTAAAATAAGATTTGATAACCTTGTAATGGGGGGCGCTGAAGCGCTAGTACGGTGGAAACCTAAATTAGGGGAGACTATCTATCCTGATGAATTTATCCCTGTGTTTGAGGAAAATGGGTTCATCGCCAAGCTTGATTTGTTTGTATTTGAGGAAGTGTGCAAGTTTATTAAGAAAAATGAAGAGGAACTTGAGATTCCACGTATTTCTGTAAATATTTCTGCTACTACTGCTTTGGAGCAGGATATTGAAAGAAAACTGTACGACATCTCAAATAAGCATGAAATAGTTCCCCAAAAAATAGAACTTGAAATTACAGAGAGTGCAATGGTCTCAGACGAATCTGATATTTTTAGAAAACTAAAGCGTCTAAAAGAACTTGGATTTAACATTTCGATAGATGATTTTGGCGCAGGTACATCTTCACTAAATAGACTCAGTTCACTTGAGGCAGATGTGTTAAAACTGGATAAAGAGTTTTTGAGAGGCAAAGAACAAAATTCAAGAGAGGTTATTGTTATTCAAAACATCATAACATTAGCAAAAAAACTTAATATGACCGTTGTTGCAGAGGGAGTTGAAACGGGGATTCAGGCAAAATGGTTAAAGGATATTAACTGTGATTATGCCCAGGGCTATTATTTTGAGAGACCTGTAGACAGTGCGGCCTTTGAAGAAATGCTAAGGTCCAGCATTAGATATGAAATTTTGGTTGATGAAAGTAAGTAAGGCATTGTAAAGCAAAGCTATACAATATTTGTAGGGCATGTAATCCGTATAAACCATTAAAATTATGTTAACAAAAGATCCTTTATATTAGACTATGTCTAATATAAAGGATTTGAATAGTTTTAAGCGTTGTGATTTTGATTGGGAAAATGTGGAATACATAGTTGGATCTAGAAAATAGGTGTAGCTTACGAAAAATATAAAGAAATGAATACAAAGAAATGAGCATAAAAGAAAAAATGAAAGAAAAAAATAATGAATCAAGAATAAAAAAACAGAGAATAATTGCAATTTGTATGGCTATTATTGCTCTTATTTTTTGGGCAGGAAATTTTATAGTTTCTAGGGGAATTGGGGATGAGTATTCGCCAATTGTTACCTCTTTTTTTAGATGGCTTTTTA
>CAYJHC010000114.1:0-3101 GCA_964370075.1 uncultured Oscillospiraceae bacterium
AGAAAAAATAACACGAAAAAAGAGTTTCTAGCTCTTTTTTCGTGTGTCTGGAATTGCAGTTAGCTGTGCCAGTAATTCTATTTTGCGCGCAGATATGAAAAATTTCAAATGGTTATTATTCTCTCTATTTTCTGATTCAACACTTATCATGATGATGTAATTTACACATATACGAGCCTAGACTCTACAGGTTCAGCTTGCAAAATTATTAGAATGCAGAATAGGATATTAGTGATATGCCTTTGCCATTTTCCCAATCAGAAAATTCTACCACTAACTTTGGCCCTTCTGAATCTGATGCATACCAATAATGCCCGTCGTAGTTTCCGCCTTCGTCCATAACGACCTCAGCTTCTACATTACCAGTAAGCTCTAACATATCTTCGTAGGTAGTATCGCCCCAGCTTTCAAATGCGACTTGCTCATCAAACTCAGCCTTAATAGCGCTTAAATCATCAGCAGTAAGTGTGGATTCGCTAGCAGGTATAGTATCCCCTCCGCTTCCGCTGTCGCCACTATCGCCACTATCTCCACCGCCACAAGCGGCTAATGCAAATACCATTGTTAAAGTTAGTAAAACTAGTCCTATTTTTTTAAAATTTTTCATTTCACCCTCCCTGTATAATTTCATTCATTTAACTTATCGTGAGTTTAACATATATAGGAAGTATAGAAAATGTGCCAAATAGCACATTTGATGGAGCGGCAAATATTAGAGGGAAAATACTCTCTGTCATTGGTGAAAATATAGTTTTGCAAATCTTCTTTTTTATTTGAAACTAAAATTATGTTATAATTAGCCTATAGTGAGGAGAGGCCTTATAAAAGGGAGTGTAAAAGTACAAATTAAGAATGGCTTATACAGCGACTGAAAAAATTACTAAAATTACTAGAGTTAGTAAAGTAGTAAAGAGATTATAAGTGGAAATAAAGAGGAGAATTATGAAAAAGTATAGTGAAAACAGTATATATATTAGTTCCTATGCAAAGCTGCCATCAGAAATCCCTTCAGGTGGTATGTATAAGTCTATAGACATAGGGTTAATAATTAACATGGAAACTCATGTTATTGAGGGTGTTTCTATAACACTTGTGACTGAGGAGGCGAAATGCTTTCTGTCTCAAATTTTAGAAGGGTACTGCATGGATGATGGAATTGAACCTCTTATAGAAATTATTAAGAAAAAATATTTTGGATCTTCACAAAAAGCTGTTTGTGTTACATTAAAATTAGTATATGAGAAATATCTATCAAAAATTGAGGAGATGAAGTAGGAGTAAACTTGAAAGAAGAATATAAACTATAGGAAAGAAAGGTTTTTCAGTATTTGGATGTAATGGTAATGTATAGGGGGAAATAGCAAACTAGTATAATTTGTTTCTTGATTTTCGCCAAATTAATATGTTTTATTTTTAACATTTGAATTGACAAGCTTATATTATTGTTGTAAAATAACAAAAAAGTTAATAAACAGTTGCTTTATATGTGGAATCAAGAAAAAGTCATCTACCATAATGACAAAATATATTCTTGAAACGGAACAGATGAAACCCAACTATTAAACATATTTTTTATGTGTTTTGTAGTTGGTTTTTTATATTTATAATTTATTTATTTAAGGAGGCAATAAGATATGGAAACATTGAACAAACCTAAAAAGAAAAAGATGTCATTAGTAATTAAAATTTTTATTGGTCTATTTTTGGGAGTTGTAGTTGGGTATGTACTAAACATACTTGGAGGGGAAAATAACGCTGTAATTGCAAATTATATTTTTCCGTTTTTACAGTTTGTAGGAGATTTATTTATTAGATTAATTAGAATGGTAGTAGTTCCTCTTGTACTTTTCTGTATAATTGATGCGGCACTATCTCTAGGAGATATAAAGAAATTAAGGACCATTGGAATAAAAACAATTGTATTCTTCTTAGTCAGTGGTATGATAGCGGCTTCAATAGGGCTTGTAATTGTTAATGTAATGAAGCCTGGTGAAGGAATTGTTATAGGAGAAATTGCAGAAGAAATTCAAGTTACAGAAATGTCTGGCCCTTACGAGACTATTCTAAATATGATACCTCTTAATATATTTGAATCGTTATCACTAGGAGACATGTTACCAATTATCGTTTTCGCACTATTTTTAGGATTAGCATTAATACAGCTAGGAGAAAAAGCGAAGCCTGTAACTAAAGCCATAAAGTCAATGGCTGAGGCAATGTTTACTATGATAACAATGATTCTTGGAATAATTCCTTATGGAGTATTCGGGCTTATGGCAGTAGCTCTTGGAAAATACGGTGTTGAAATATTTGGACCTGTATTTAAGTTTATTGCAGCTGACTATATTGCTAATATAGTAATGGTATTAGGAATTTACTCTATATTACTAACTTTTATTGCAAAAGTTCCGCTAAAAACATTCTGGATCCACTCAATCGAATCGTGGTTATTAGCATTTAGTACATGCACAACAAATGCAGCGCTTCCAAGATCTATGAAAGCAGCTCCAAGAATGGGTGTAAATAAAGAAGTTTCAAACTTTGTATTACCACTAGGGGCTACTGCTAACATGAATGGTACTTGCATATACTTCTCTTTAATAGTAGTATTTGCAGCCCAGCTATATGGAATTGAATTATCAATTGCAGATCAAGTTATGGCGGCGGGAACAGCGACTTTGCTGTCAGTTGGTTGTGCAGCCACACCACAAATAGGACTTGTTATTTCAACAACATTATTAACAGGTATGGGTTTCCCACTTGATGCCATTGCTTTAGTTGCTGGTATATATAGAATTGTTGACCAAGCGCATACATCTACTAATGCTACTGGAGATTTAGTAACATCTCTATGCATTGCACAAATGCAAGGAGAACTGGATAGAGAACAATTAGCAAGAGCAGGAAAAATGAAAATTAAAGATATTGCAGAATATGATGCAAAAACTAGTCAAGAGTAAGAGATAAATTGACCAATAAACACATGAAATACATGATTTAAAAAGGAGAAAAAATGAGTCAAAATTTAGCACCAAAAAACAATGTTTTTTATAGAAACCAAAATTGGAAATACCCAAGAATAGAACGTGGTGAAGGAATAT
>CAYJHC010000115.1:0-2751 GCA_964370075.1 uncultured Oscillospiraceae bacterium
CAGAAATATTCTCTAAAATAGCAAAGGAAAATAATATTGACCTTTTTACCTGTGCGGAGAAAATAGGTTTAGAAAAGTTTGGCATTAAACATGGGGCCTGCATAGATAAAGATTTAATCGAAGAAATTCTAGGGGTAAAAATTAATGCAAAAGAAGATAAAAACCAACGAGAAGAATGCTGCTGCATAGAGAGCATCGACATCGGTACATACAATTGCTGTGCAAACGGGTGTAGTTATTGCTATGCCCTTACAAGTGAAAAAACTTCCATCGAAAATATGAAAAAGCACAACCCTAATCTCCCTGTCTTAATAGGAGATGTAAATCCTAATGCAATAATAACAGAGCGAGATAACTCTAGCATTATTGAAAATCAATTGAGCTTCTTTTAATCCGATTAAAAATCTATAGCCTAATAATATATACACGTCTTTTTTCAAAAGAAGATGGTGGGCTTATATAAGGCTTCACTATATCAGCTTCTTTAGCTTGTTATTCTTATGCCATTTTAGTATAATTATGTATAGACATTCAAATATATCAATACTCTACATCTTAAATACACATAAAGTTATTAAACTAATAAATTTATTAACGCAACTTACAGTAACAAGGGTTTCCTAAAACCAATAGTTACAAGTAAATTGTGAAAAATAAACAATTGTATGGCGAATTTCAAAAAATAAAATTCACCACACCTAAGGAGAAAAGTATGCTTACTTATAACTTATCGTTCGAACTTGCAGCTTTATTTGTAATGGGAGTTTTGCTAGTCAATTTCGTTTTAGATAAAGAACTCCATTCTACACGCTATTTAGTATTTAGAGGGATGTGTATAATCACTTTTATCAATATAAGCATCACACTGATTACCATGGTTGTATCTGATTACTATATGCATTCTCCCCTATGGCTAGTAGATTTAGCTAATATGCTATATTTTATTTTACTGCCATCACCAGCTGTAATTTACTTTTTCTATGTGTTGATATTAACAGTTCGTAAACCAACTTTTTCTAGTTTCTTTATTGCATTTATTCCCTATGCACTATATGTCCTAGTTATATTGTCAAACCTAATATTCCGCACAGTATATACTGTGACAGCCCAAGACGGTTATGTGAGAGGAGATTTATATCAACTTCCTTATCTTGTCGTGTTTATTTATGTTGTTTTTATAATTCTAGCAGCTATCAAATATCGCAACACCATTTACCGTGGTATTACAACAATATTATGCTTAAGTTTATTGTTCTCAACCGCTCTTGTTGCAGTGCAAGTTGTTCTCCCTGAAGTTGTAATGTCCGGAATCGGTAGTGCAATTTCCATGTTATTTATCCATCTTTACATTCAAAACGAAAGTAATTCTAAAGACGAATTAACAGGCCTTAATAGCCGTAAAACCCTTGTCCATCGTATGACACGCTTAACCGAAGCAAAACGTCCATTTTCTTTATATGTATTTAGCATTCGAAATTTCAAAACTATAAACGAGAGACACGGCCTTGCTTACGGGGATTTGATTCTACAAGAGATTTCATCACATTTCACTTCCTGCTTCACCACAAAAGTGCTATATCGTTATAGCGGAGATGAATTTGCGCTGATTAGCTTTGCATCAAACGAAGGCAGTATTGCGTCAAAAGAGCAAAATATATTAAAAGCTGCGAACCGATTTAATAATGTATTTTCAGTAGAGGAAGAAGACTGTATGGTTGGCCTTGTTTACACAAGAGTAGATTTTCCAGAATTCGGTTCAAATACTAGAGAGCTAATATCAGCTGTCGACTACTCCATAAATATCCTTAAAACCCGTGACCAGGACAGCAATTTTTATTACGACTCTACTATTTATAATAGGGCTAAGCGTAGCAACACCATTGCAGAGCGTTTAAAAGACGCCTTGAATCATGACGGGTTTGAAGCATACTTTCAACCAATTTTTTCTTCAGAAACGGGCAATTTCTCTGAGGCTGAAGCATTAATTCGTATAAAAAATAATGAAGAGGATCCTATTTATCCTGATGAGTTTATTCCTATCGCAGAAGAAAAGGGGTTAATTGTCGACATTACATATTTAATGGTAAAAAAGGCCTGCGAAAGTATGCGAGATATTTATAAGGCATATGGCGATACCTTAAATCTAGATGCAATATCCGTAAACTTCCCGTATGTACAATTTTTAAAGCCAGACATGGAAGAAAAAGTATCTGAGATTTTGAAACACTATAATATCCCTACCCATCGTTTAAAAATCGAAATAACTGAACGAACTATTATTTCCGACACAAATATAACTCGAACAACTATAGAAAAGATGCAAGAAAAAGGATATGTATTTGAATTGGATGATTTTGGTGTGGATTATTCCAATTTAAGCCTTATATTAAATCTTCCAGTTAGAATTATTAAAGTGGATAGAAGCCTTGTTAACGCCATACTATCTAATAAAGAAAACATGTCGTTTTTTGAGCGGTTTACACAGGGAATCAAAGCTACAAATCGTATTATTGTTGTTGAAGGTGTTGAAACAGAAGAAGCAGCAAAATATTTTGTTGATTGTGGGTGCGAATTTATTCAAGGTTTTGTATTTTCAAAACCACTTCCATACAAAGAGTACGTAGAATTTCTAAAAAAACATAACAAAGTCTCATAGCTAAAATCCAACCAATTTGTTTTTATTTTTGCTTCCTTGCTCCAATTTTTCTTTCGTTATTCCTCACAGTTTTCAAAAAATCAGTTTTCTTTATT
>CAYJHC010000116.1:0-2680 GCA_964370075.1 uncultured Oscillospiraceae bacterium
GCTTTGCTTCACAATGGCAGGTAGCGAATTTATATTAGCAAGCTAATATAAATTATTCTTAGCCCAGTTTCATTCTAAAACCTTAGTTTTCTAAAATTTCTATTACTTGATCATAAATTTTCTTTGCTATTTCTTCGCCCTCAGTGTAAATATTCTCGCCTTTTTCCACAAACATTTTTTCTTTTTCGGGTTCTTTTAGACTTGGAAGGTTGATTTTCACATTTAGCCAAGAGCTTTTTATTGCTGCATCTAATTTTACCGCAGCTGCCCCTAAGTCACTAACCACGTTCCCGTTTGATTTTCCCATTAGTGTTGTTGTAAGCCTTAACCCTTCGTATGATGCCTCCATAACTTCTATTGGAACTACTGTAGCAAACATTGTTGCTTCTTTAATAGCTTTACTTCTAGCTGTTTTTTCTTCCTCAGTTTCTTTTGGCATTTTATATGCTTCAGTTACTAAATTAAAAGCTTTAGCGTCCTCTTCCATTAATTCTATAAGTCTATTCAAGTATCCTTCTGCCACATCTAAGCATTCTTTATTTACCTTTTCAAATTTCTTATATTTTTCTTTCCCAATTGTTAAATTTGCTACCATCATTACTAGAGCAATCCCCTGTGCAGCTGTTAGCGCACTTACTGCACCACCCCCTGGCGCAGGAGCCTCTGATCCTAGTACTTCTAAATAATCTTTTATTTTGTACTCCGTTTGTAACATTTTTTCCTCCTATTTTGTTTTAATCTTCATCATCATTTCAATAATTCTATCTCTGTCTTCTATGGAAAAATACCTCACTTCTATTGCTCCGTTATTTCCATTTTCTGTAATTTTTATTTTTGTTCCTAACTTTGTTTCCAACTCTCTTTCTAGCAGCTCTGCTTCCGGAGTTTTACTCTTCAAAGTCTTAGCTGGTTTATTTTTTTCCGTTTGACCCTTTATTAATTTCTCTAAAGCTCTAACAGATAAGCCTTTTAAAATAATCTCTTCAGCCAATGCTATTTGTCTTTCTTCATCATTTATTGTAATTAGAACCTTCGCATGTCCTGTGGTAATTTGTCCCTCTGTCAGCATTTTTCTGATTTCTACTGGCAATTTTAGTAATCTTAGTTGATTTGTTATATATGGACGGCTCTTACCAACACTTTTCGAAACTTCTTCTTGCGTTAAATTATATTGCTCTATCATTTCTTGGAAACCCTCTGCCTCTTCTACTGGGTTTAGGCCTTCCCTTTGAAGGTTTTCTATGATAGCAAAAATCATATTTTCTCTATCAGTTATATCTCTAACTATTGCAGGAATTTCCTTAAGGCCAGCTTCTCTTGAGGCTCTCCATCTTCTTTCGCCTGCAACAATTTCATATCCCTCACCGGACTTTCTTAAAATTATTGGCTGTATAACACCATGTTCTTTTATAGATGCTGCTAGTTCTTCAATTTTTTCTTGATCGAAGGTTTTTCTAGGTTGGCTTTTATTTGGTTTAATTAATTTTATACTTATTTCAGCTACTTCTTTTGATGCCTCTCCGGTCCCATCTTCTGTGAAAGGACTTTCCAAATCTCCAAGCAAAGCTTCCAACCCTCTACCAAGGCCTTTTTTTGTTTGTCCCATTATATGGCACCTACCCCTTCCTCAAGACGAATAAACTCTTCTGCAAATTCTTTATATGCTTCTGCACCTGTCGATTTTGGATCATAAACGGTTATTGGCAACCCATGGCTTGGCGCCTCTGCCAACCTTACATTTCTAGGGATTACTGTAGCATATACTTTGTTTTTAAAGAATTTCTTTGTTTCTTCTACTACTTGAATTGACAAATTTGTTCTTCCATCAAACATGCTTAACAAAACACCTTGTATTTCTAATCTTTTATTCAACTTTTTCTTTACAATTTCTATTGTGTTTATTAATTGACTTACTCCTTCAAGAGCATAAAATTCACACTGTATTGGAATTAACACAGAGTCAACCGCAGATAAGGAATTAATTGTTAGCAACCCTAAAGACGGTGGACAATCTATAAAGATATAATCATATTGGTCTTTAATAGATTCTATTGCTTTTTTTAAACGTTGCTCTCTACCTTCAATCTTAACCAACTCTATTTCGGCTCCTGCCAGTTGAACACTTGCAGGGACTATATCTAGATTATCTGCTCCTGTTGGTATTATTGCTTCTGACATATGAACATTATCATCTATTAGTATTTCGTATGTAGTTTTACCTAAGGTTTTTTTTGCTATCCCTAATCCACTTGTGGTATTCCCCTGTGGGTCAATGTCTATCACAAGAATTTTTTTTCCACTCGCAGCAAGGGTTGCAGATAAATTGATATTAGTTGTAGTTTTACCTACTCCACCTTTTTGGTTAAATATTGCTATTGCTTTTCCCACATTTGCCTCTCTTTCTATTTATAGTTACATTAAATTATATAACATTAGTTATATTTTTACAATTATTTTAAATAGTTTTAACAAATCTTTTCCAAAGATTTATCTATCTTTGCTATTGAAGTTACTGTTTCTCTCAGAATGTCTGTTTCTTACCTTGACCAAATATTTTTTAGGATTCTTCCTCTCCCCCTACACTCACATATCGTCCACGTAAATTCGGCAGCCACATCATTTTCTTTAAAATTTTAAATTATTGACATTTAAGATTTCAAATGTTCCACGTGGAACATTT
>CAYJHC010000117.1:0-2644 GCA_964370075.1 uncultured Oscillospiraceae bacterium
GATTTTCAGTGGAAATTCCTGCAGATGCAATTGATAGCGGAAAAATCTCTACTGTAGACGGTGCTTTAACTACAGATTTTGGCTCTTATGATCTTTCTTCGGTAAAAGGAAAGGGCAAAATAAGCAACTTAGCGACTATAGAAGCTGTGAAGTAACTAAATATTATAACCTAAAAATAACCTTTAGTGAATTTCGATTATTAGACAAAATAAAACAAATTCAAAAAACGTCATACAAAAGAAAAAGAACGGGGCTACCGTTCTTTTTCTTTTGTATGAAAGATTGTTTTGTAGGAGTATGAATATTACGGAGTTCCGTAATATCAACGAATGTTTCCTTACTGAAATGCTTTGTCAAACATTTCACAATTAATAATAACATTATGATAAAAAAATGTCAATACATTTTTGTGTTATTATGAAATTTTTATATAGTTTCTTTATTTATTTCTCCTTGTAACACTTTTCGATTTGATTTGTATATTTTTGCTAATGATAATATAATACTATAATACATTGAGCTTCTGAGGTATATGATTTTGCACCCCCAAAGGTGGAATTTATGCTATAATTAAGTGGTTGAAAATATTGTGTAGTTAGATAGGAGAGGGAAATGGAGACGATTTTAATTGGAGCTTTAATTGGAGCTGTGGTTGGTGGTGTAGTTGGATATATAGTTGATCGTAGAAAAAAGAGAAACAAAGAAAAATAACACTAGGAGGTTTATGAATGAATACCGCTTTAAGTGAGGCGTTAATCGGAGCCTTTATAGGAGGAACTATTACAATAATAGGATGCCTAATATTAAAAAACCGTAAGAATAAATAAAAAATATGGCACAGGAAATTGTGTTTTCAAGTGTACAATAGATATAAAAATTAAATAGTAATAAGGGAGGAAAAGGATGATTTCGAATAAAATGAAGGAACATATTAATGGAGATTCTGCAATAAGGGCCATGTTCGAAGAGGGCAATAAGTTGGCAGCCCTTCATGGCAGGGAAAATGTGTTCGACTTTAGCTTAGGCAACCCAAATTTTGCTGCACCAAATGAAGTGAAAGATGCGACAATTAAGGTTTTAGAAGAAGATTCCATGAGCATTAATGGATATATGCCAAGTGCAGGTTACCCTAAGGTTAGGGAGACTATTGCTAATCACCTTAACAAAGAGCACGGAGTATCTTATGATGCTGATAATATAGTTATGACAGTTGGAGCGGCTGGTGGTATTAATGTTACCCTAAAGACTCTAATAAATCCTGGTGATGAAGTGATTGCTTTTGCTCCTTATTTTGCTGAATATGGTAAATATGCGGATAACTATAATGCAAAACTTGTTGTTGTTCCAGCTGATACTAAGACTTTTCAGTTAAATCTGGAAGCTTTTGAGGAAACCATTACAGAGAAAACAAAGGTTGTTCTAGTAAATAACCCTAACAATCCGACGGGTGTAATCTATTCGGAAGATACTATTAAAAAAATTGGCGAAATCCTTACAGCAGCAGAAAAAAGGTTTGGGACAGATATTTACTTATTCTCTGACGAACCTTATAGAGAATTAGCTTACGATGGCAAAGAAGTGGTCTTTATTCCTAAATTTTATCATAATACAATAATAGGATATTCTTGGAGCAAGTCACTTTCAATACCAGGACAGAGAATTGGGTATTTAACAGTTCCCAGTGAAGTTTCAGATTTTGAAAATGTAATAGGAGGAATGTCTATTGCAACCAGGATATTAGGATTTGTAAATGCGCCTTCTATTGCGCAAAAAGTAGTGGCTAGTTGTATCAATGCAAAGACTGATGTTGATGGCTATGATAAAAATAGAAAAGCATTATATGATGGTTTAACAAGCATTGGGTATGAATGCGTAAAACCTGATGGAGCATTTTATCTTTTTGTAAAATCACCATTTGAAGACGAAAGAGAGTTTTGTCAAATGGCAAAAGAGTTTAATATTCTGTTAGTGCCAGGCCGCGCTTTTGCCTGCCCAGGGTATGTTAGAATTGCTTATTGTGTAAGTTATGAGATGATAGAGAAAGCATTACCAAAGTTTAAAGAGTTAATAGAGAAGGTTAAAACTGTGAAATAAAAATAAAAAAAACTTTGTTTTTGTTGACACAAAACAAGTTTTCTGTCATAATTACGAAATAGGTAAATTTTAATTAAGGAGATAAGCCAATGGGCAATGTAACCACAATTAAAAATTTTATATGTGAATTCTTTTATGGATATTTTAGCTTTTACTTTTTTAGTAAGAGCGTTTTTCGTACGGTTTTTTAAAACAGTGATAATATCCTAAGAGAATAAAACTTAGACATTAACTGCTTGTAAAAACCGCAAGCAGTTTTTTATTTCTTATTTGCCTTTAAACAACATTGGAGTGTAAGACAGGTGGTTTGAACAGGAGGTAAGAATAAGAAGTAAGGGTCAGATGTAGACTAGTTAGTGGCAATTATTTTATTAAGGAGAATGGAAATGGAAAAAGATTTAGTATCAAATGGGGAGTTGAATGTTAATGCCAACAATACTACTGTAACAGGAAATGGGAGAAAAAAGTACTATGTAATCATTGCGGCTGTTCTAATTCAGTTATGTGTTGGAGTAGGAAACTTATGGAGCATATTCCAAGAAGGAATTGC
>CAYJHC010000118.1:0-2634 GCA_964370075.1 uncultured Oscillospiraceae bacterium
TTCTGTAATGTATACAGGAACATGTTTTCTACCATCATGTACCGCTATAGTATGCCCTACCATTTGTGGGAATATAGTCGATGGTCTTGACCAGGTCTTTACTACTTTCTTTTCATTAGCTTCGTTCATTGCTATGATTGCTGCAAGAAGCTTTTTGTTTACGAAAGGACCCTTCTTTAGTGATCTACCCATTTATTTATGCTCCTTTCTACTTATCTTTTCTCTTCTTAACAATATATTTATCAGACGCTTTGTTTTTCTTTCTAGTCTTGTATCCAAGTGCAGGCTTACCCCAAGGTGTAACAGGGCCTACTCTACCGATACCAGTTCTACCTTCTCCACCACCGTGTGGGTGATCGTTAGGGTTCATTGCAGAACCTCTAACTGTAGGTCTGATTCCCATATGTCTTTTCTTACCAGCTTTACCGATTTGAATATTAGCATGCTCTGAGTTGCCAACTTCACCGATAGTCGCCCTACATTCCATTCTGATTTTTCTTACTTCTCCAGAAGGTAGTCTTACCTGAGCGTATTCTCCTTCTTTTGCCATAAGTTGAGCACCGTTACCTGCAGATCTTACAAGTTGTGCACCTTTACCAGGTTTAAGTTCCACGTTATGGATTACTGTACCAACTGGAATGTTTGCTAGTGGAAGAGCATTTCCTATTTGGATGTCAGAATTAGGTCCAGATACAATTGTTGCTCCAACAGTTAATTTGTTAGGTGCTATTATATATCTCTTTTCACCATCAGCATATACAATCAAAGCAATGTTTGCACTTCTGTTTGGATCATACTCGATAGCAGCTACCTTACCTGGAACATCGTCTTTTCTTCTCTTGAAGTCGATAATTCTATACTTGGCTTTTGCACCACCACCTCTATGTCTAACTGTTATCTTACCTCTTGCATTTCTACCTGCATGTTTTTTAAGATTTACAGTAAGAGATTTTTCCGGCGTGCTTTTTGTGATTTCCTCAAATGTAGAAACCGTCATTCCTCTTAAACCAGGAGAGGTTGGATTATACTTTTTAATTCCCATTTTCTATTCGCCCTCCTATTATAGACCTTGGAAGAATTCAATTTCTTTACTCTTCTCTGTAAGAGTTACGATTGCCTTCTTAGAAGATGCAGTCATACCTTGAGTTCTTCCCATTCTTTTTAATTTTCCGTTAACGTTCATTATGTTGACTTTTGCAACTTCTACTTCAAAGATTTCTTCTATTGCATGTCTAACTTCAGTTTTGTTCGCATCTGTTGCTACTTGAAATGTATACTTCTTTGCGTGAGCATCTTCCACACTTCTCTCAGTAATTATTGGTTTTATTACCACATCGTAAGGGGTTCTCATTATGCATACACCTCCTCAATCTTTTTGATCGCTTCTTTAGTTACAATGAAATTTGTATGATTAATTATTTCATATACATTCATAGTACCTACAAGAGCTGTCCTTACTCCAGGAATGTTAGCTGCTGACCTTACTACGCTGTCATCTTTTTCTGCAGTTACGATCAATGCTTTCTTTCCTACATTTAAATTCTTTAACACTTTTACCATTTCTTTAGTTTTAGCTTCTTCTAGTTTGAATTCATCAACTACGATGATTTCTTTCTCTAAAACTTTTGCTGATAAAATCGATTTCATCGCCAATTTTCTTAGCTTCTTTGGAAGTGAATATCTGTAGCTTCTTGGTTTTGGTGCAAATACAATTCCTCCTCCAATTTGAGATGGGTCAGTTGTGCTACCCTGTCTATGTCTACCAGTACCTTTTTGTCTAAAAGGCTTTCTACCACCGCCACGAACTTCCGCTCTGGTTTTAGCTGACTGTGTGCCTTGTCTTTGGTTTGCCAAATAGTTTTTAACTACTGCGTGAACCGCGTTTTGGTTTGGCTCAATTCCGAAAACTGCTTCGTTTAAGTCCATTGTTCCAACTTCAGCACCTGTCATGTCTAGTACTTTTACTGTTGCCATGTCTTACGTCCTCCTTCCCTATCTCTTATTGTCCTTTTACTGCGTATTGGATTTCTACAAGTCCGCCTTTTTTGCCCGGAACTGCACCCTTTACTAGTAATAGATTTCTATCTGCAATAACTTTTACCAATTCCACATTCTGAACTGTAATTGTTTCTCTACCCATTCTTCCTGGACCAGCATTTCCTTTAAATACTCTTGATGGATAAGTACCACCTGCCAAAGCTCCTGCCAATCTCTTGTGCTTAGAACCGTGAGTCATAGGTCCTCTACCATGTCCGTGTCTCTTGATATTTCCTTGAGTACCTTTACCTTTTGAAATACCTGTCACGTCTAGCTTCTTACCTTCTTCTAGTTCAGCAACTGTCATCACTTGTCCAAGTTCATAGCTTTCGCCTTCTTCAGCTCTGAATTCAGCTAAATGTTTTTTCATGTCAACGCCAGCTTTTTCGAAATGACCAGTTCTTGGCTTGTTAGCTCTGTGAGCCTTCATTTCTTCGAATCCAACTTGCACAGCATCATAGCCATCTGTTTCTACTGTCTTGATTTGAGTTACTGTTTGTGGGCCCGCCTCAATTACAGTTACAGGAACTACTTCGCCTGTCTCCAAGAAAATCTGTGTCATGCCGACTTTCTTGCCTAAAAATTTCTTCATATTTT
>CAYJHC010000119.1:0-2599 GCA_964370075.1 uncultured Oscillospiraceae bacterium
TTATATATTAACACCATTTTTTAGATGTGTCAACACTTTTTTCAATCTTTTTTTTTATTTTTTATTTTTTTTAATGAGTTTTTTATTTATCATTGATTTTTCAACGTTTTTCACAAATTTTTTTTCTTGCTAAAATAGTCGATTTATTACAGTTATAGCTCTTAACAAATCAAATAATAATTATTATTGTTCTTAAAATTAGTTATTGTCCAAAATATTTGTTTTTTCTATCTACTTATTATCATTACACCTTTCTGCAACAGATCTTCAAAAGCTAAACTCAATAACCTTCATAGACCCTCTCATTTTGTCATTCAAGGTGTAGTTAAGAATAAAATATAGTAAACATTAATATTAGTAATGCTCCATATTATAACTAGACTCCCCCATTTTGAGCTATTGCTACCAAACGCAAAGGCTGTGCACGATATGATTTTGCACGCTCTCACTCTGTATACTATGTTACTTTTAGTAGTTTCATTGGGACCTATAGCCACTTCCCTTTATTCCTTCAAAGTTAGTTCGGATTTTATGCTAAAAAAAAATAACTCCTTTCGGAGTTATTTTCAAAATACTTTTCTATCTTCTGAAACAGTCGCTACAGTAAACAGGTCTCTCGTTACGAGGCTCAAATGGAACTTTACAATCTGTTCCACACTCCGCACATACAGCATCGTACATTTGACGAGGTGCACGTGAGTTGTTTTTACGAGCATCACGACACGGCTTGCAACGCTGTGGCTCATTCTCAAATCCTTTTTCTGCGAAAAATTCTTGCTCATTAGCTGTGAAAGTAAATTCTTGTCCGCAATCTTTGCAGACGATAGTCTTGTCATTATACATATGATCATTCCCCTTTTGTATAAATAGTGATACCAATTCGTACCACCCTAGATAAATATGATACGTTTTGCACCACTTCATATAACAATATACTACTATCATTCAAAAGTCAAGGATATTAGAAAGATAATCGCTAATTTTCTCTCATTATTTTTCTTTTCTTTTTCGACCACTTATCCTCATGGCTTATTTGCTATTTTTTCTTAGCTTTACTAGTTCATTTTTGTTATTTAAATATAAAATTACTCCTGCAGTAATAACCAAAGCCGCTCCAATATAAGATGTATACTCCAACCTCTGACCCAACAACAAAAACCCCAGCAACGTCGAAAAAATAATTCCGGAATAATTATATACACTTACCTGTGTTGCAGGTCCAAGTGCGTAAGAATATGTAAGTGCAATCTGTCCTCCAGCAGCAAACACACCTATCAATATTAGCAGTACAAAATCTTCAATACTTGGCAGGACAAATGTACTAGCCATTAATGGAAGGCATATTATTGTAGATATAGAAGAAAAAACAAAAATAATAAACCAAGGGTGTTCTCTTCCTTTTAATTTCGCAATAGAAGTATATGCAACAGCTGATAGAAATGCTGCACCAATTACAGCTGCAATAGGCAAGAAATTAGAATCAAACTTTGGACCAGCAACAATTGCCCCTCCCAGGAACGCTATTGCCATAGTCAGTATTTGTATCCTCTTTATTTTTTCATGAAGAAACAGCCTTGCAAGGAGCACTGTTAGAAAAGGAGAAATCATAAACAAAGTTGTCACATCACCTTGGTTCGCATTTCCAGCTGCATAAAAAAGTGCCATCATAGCCAGGCACCCTGTAAAAGATCTAATTAATAAAATTTTTATGTTTTTTCTATCACCTGAAAACTCAACTTTTTCTTTTTTCATGAATCCATATGCAATTGCTCCTGCAAACAAATTCCTGAAAAATACCTGTTCAAAAACAGGTATTGTATCCGCAGTCAGCCCAATGATTGCCTGCATTACCGCAAATAAAAATGCAGCCAACACCATTAATTGACATCCTCTTCTTATGTTTTGTTGTATCATCTCTTAACTTCCTTTATCGTATAATGTTTTCTCACTCATAAATTACCTTTTTTTTGATAATTTCACTTTATTTTTTTGTAATTACTATATCTTGTTTATGCTAATGCAATCTGTTATTTGCTACTAGTTTATGGAGGAATTCCTCAAATATATAAGCATTCCTTTCTTTGTACAACTACAAGTATAACGCAAATGCTATACTTTAACGCTATTGATTATACAGTTCCTTTTTAATTGCCCCTGCATATCTTCTAAATGCTCCCCTGACCAAATACCTACCATCCCCCCTGTATGTAAGAAAAGTGTATTCTCACTACTACTAATCCAGTCACCACTCTTAATCATGTCCATTAACCCCCTAAATGTCTTTCCTGTATAGGTTGGGTCTAGAATTATCCCTTCTGCTTTTGCCATTGTAATAATGGCCGCTCTAGTTAAATGGTCTGGTTTATTATACTCTTCTCCACAATAAGGGAGCTGTTCTGGTCCAAAATTTATCAAAACATCTGACTCTTCAACTTCAATTTGAAGGTTAAACTTATCAATTACTAAATTAGCATAATTTAACACGCTTTCTACAGAAATCACTCTCGGTATAACAGGTACTCCTATTATCTTTCTATTATAGCCCCAATATTTATTTCCTAATAACAACCCGACATAAGTTCCCATAGAACCTATAGTA
>CAYJHC010000120.1:0-2594 GCA_964370075.1 uncultured Oscillospiraceae bacterium
TACTTCTCTTAATGTTCTTATATGCATTTTTGAAAGTTTCACTTTTTTCTCCTTTTCAATTTATGATTTTTATGTTAATTTTTATTTATTAATCATTATATTTTATCCATCGGATTTAGCATGTTATCTGCGATTTACAAGGTAAATAACTTACTGCAGATGCGATTATTTATTTTTTCTCATTAGAAAGCAAACTGCTTCTGCTGCAATTCCTTCTTTCCTTCCTGTAAATCCTAATTTTTCAGTAGTAGTCCCTTTAATACTAATCATTTCTTCGGTTGTCTCTAAAGCTTTGGCAATATTGTTTTTCATCTCATCAACATAAGCTTTTATTTTAGGCTCTTCACAGATAATAGTAGCGTCAATATTACCAAGTATATATCCTTTTTCTTTTACTATTTGATTAACCATTTCTAAAAGTTTTAAGCTAGATATATCTTTATATTTCATTTCAGTAGGCGGAAAGTGTCTACCTATATCTCCTAATGCAGCTCCTCCTAAAATTGCATCCATAATTGCATGAATTAGAACGTCTGCATCAGAATGCCCATCTAGGCCTTTGTGAAAAGGAATTGTTACCCCTCCTAAAACAAGTTTTCTATTATCAACAAGCCTATGAACATCGTACCCGCTTCCTATTCGAGGAAAATCTTTAGGTTGTAACATATCTGGCAAATCTTCAATCACTGTTATTTTTTTATTGTTTTGCTCTCCTTCAACTGTTTTCAACTCAAAGCCTGCCCATTGTACTAATTGTCCATCATCTGTCCCATAATATCTTTCTTCCATGGCCTTTTCATATGAATTTATTAAAATAGAGCCCCTAAATCCTTGAGGAGTTTGGGCTATCATTAATTTATCCCTATCGATTACTTCAATACTATTTTCTTTACGTATTCGAATAGTATCTGTTATTGGCAATATCGGAATTACAGCGCCTAACTCCTCTGCCCCTTTAATTATCCTTGAAACTAAATCATCAGATGCAAATGGTCTTGCTCCATCATGAACCAAAATAATTAAGTCGTCATAATTTTGCTCTTCTTTTTTTATGAGTCTAATTCCTTCAAATATAGAATCTTGTCGCTCGGAACCACCTGCTAAAATATGAACAAAGTTCTTTGTTCCGTGTGGCAAATATTCAGAAATAATCTCTCTACAATAATCTTCATACCCTTTTGGAACAATTAAGTAAACCTTTTTTATTCTTTCATTGTTAAAAAAAGGTTCCATACTTTTAATAATTATTTGTTTTCCTTCTATTTCCAAAAACTGTTTAGGAGTATTACTCCCTAATCTTTTCCCAATGCCTCCGGCGGCAACAATCCCAATTACATTTTTTTTCTTGCACATAGTTACTTACTCGGTTTTCCAAATATCATTCTTCCTGCAGATGTTTGTAAAACACTGGTTACTGTAACATCAACAGTTTTCCCTATATGATTCTTTCCATTTTCAACAACTATCATAGTTCCATCATCTAAGTAGGCTACTGCCTGCTTATCTTCTTTCCCTTCCTTTACTAAGAAAAGTTTCATTTCTTCTCCTGGGAGTACAGCTGGTTTTAGAGTATTAGCCAACTCATTAATGTTTAGAATTTCAATACCCTGAATTGTCCCAACCTTATTTAAATTATAATCATTAGTTAAAACTTTTCCTCCTATTTTTTTTGCAAGTTTTAACAACTTTATATCAACATCAGGTATTTCATTAATTGCTTTTTCTTTGCTAGTATCCTTAATTTCCACATTGTAATCGTCTTGTATTTTCTTTAGTATATCCAAACCTCTTCTGCCTCTATTTCTCTTTAGACTATCAGCAGAATCTGCAATATATTGTAGTTCTAGCAATACAAACTCAGGAATAACTATAACTCCCTCGATAAATCCAGTTTTAAGAATTTCTACGATTCTTCCATCTATAATTACGCTAGTATCCAATATTTTAGGAGCAGCATCGCCTTTTTTTCGTTCTTTTAGAAAGCCTTGTGCTGATTTTCTTATAACTTCATTTGTAATTACATCAGGAGCTTTTTGCCTGGCCACAAAAACTCCTAAATACCCAAATATCAAATATGTACATATCGATAAAATTGACGCAACAAATCCAATATTAAACATGGTGTAAATTTGCCCAATTAAAAAAGCTATAATTAAGCCGACTACTAATCCTACAGTTCCAGCAACTAAATCACCACTTGACACATTTTTCAGTTCACTTTCTAAATTAGTCGCTACCTTTTTCGAGCCTTTGTTTATCAGCGGAGCTAATAAAAAAAACAAGAAACCAAAGACAATTATACATCCTACCGAGACTAAAATCGTATTTGTTGCCCCTAATTCAACGAAAAAATTAGGGGAGTATAAACGAACTATCATACTAATTATAAGAAAAGTACCATATCCTACTAACCCACCTATTATCGAAAAAATTATTCTAAATAGTTTTCTTAACATCTAAAAACCCCTACCCTCCCTTAGTTAATCATTTTCAGTAAAAATAAATAGCCTTTTTTTAATTTATATTAGCTTGCTAATATAAATTCTCTACCTGCCATTGTGAAGCAAAGCTGAACAATACTGGCAGAGCATACA
>CAYJHC010000121.1:0-2577 GCA_964370075.1 uncultured Oscillospiraceae bacterium
TTAAGAAACCTATATATAGAAAGCTTGCAGCTTATGGTCATATGGGAAGAGAAGACCTTGGAGTTGCTTGGGAAAAAACCGACAAGGTAGAAATATTAAAAGAAAAGGTCGCAGCCTTATAGAGTTTAGGAATATTGTAGGAGATATTTTTAAATGAAGAAGTTGCAAAACTGCTTACTCGATTAGTAGCGTAAATAAATAAGTTGAATTTTATTAAGAAAACGAAAAAGAGGTATGGAAGTGAAAGTAGCAAAATTTGGAGGATCATCTGCAGCTAGTGCAGAGCAAATCAAAAAAATCGAAACGATTGTTAATGCAAGTAAGAGAAGGAAAGTAATAGTAGTATCTGCGCCAGGCAAAAGGTTTGACAAAGATGTTAAAGTAACAGATCTGCTATATGCTTGCCATAGCAGCAGGGAGCAAAATTTTGCTTACGAAGAACATTTTAACACTCTTTCAGAAAGATTCTTGGAGTTAGAAAAAGAACTTAATGTTGATGTTGAAATGAAAAAGGAATTAAGCGTTATAAAAGAGAATTTAGACAAAGGAACAACTCCAGACTACATGGCTAGTCGAGGTGAATACCTGAATGCAAAACTAATAGCTGCTTATTTAGGAAGAGAGTTTGTAGACACCCAAGGCTTGATTTTGTTTGACAAAAAGAAAAGATTAATGGAAAAGGAAACTAACAAAGCACTTTATGAAGCCCTTCATAAAACGGAAGGGGCTGTTGTTCCTGGATTTTATGGAAGCGATGAAGAAGGAAATATTGTAACCTTTAGTAGAGGTGGATCAGATGTTACAGGAGCTGTGGTTGCAAGAGCCCTAAAAGCTACTGTTTATGAGAACTGGACTGATGTATCAGGCTTTCTGATGGCAGACCCTAGAATTGTCAAATCGCCTAAGAGTATAGAACAGATTTCATACAAGGAGCTTAGAGAACTTTCGTACATGGGTGCATCTGTTTTACATGAAGATGCAATTTATCCTGCAAAAGTTGCTAAAATTCCAATTAACATTAGGAATACAAACAGGCCAGAAGATGCAGGGACTATGATTACGGCAGAGCCAATTGGAGAGATTAAAGAAGAAATAATTACAGGAATAGCAGGAAAAAAAGGCTTTTCTGTAATCAGCATATATAAAAATAAACTTTCGGGAGAAAAAGGATTCTTAAGGAAGTTAGGAGGAATTTTTGAGGACTATGATATCAGCCTAGAGCATGTTCCGAGTGGAATTGATACTATGTCAGCTGTAATTAGAAAAGAGGAATTATCTGAACATAGAGAAGAAATTCTGGAGGCTATAAACACTATCCTTAAGGCAGACTCAGTAGAAATTATTGATGACATTGCGCTTGTTGCTACAGTAGGATATGGGATGCAGTTTAGAAAAGGTGTTTCAGCAACCTTGTTTTCAGCACTTGCAGAGGCAGATGTTAATATTAGAATGATAGACCAAGGATCTAGTGAATTAAACATTATTGTAGGAGTTAATGAACGAGATTTTGGGACTTCAATCAGAGCGATATATAAAGCATTTGCAGGATAGAGGGGAAAATGGAAGACTTCAACTATTTAGGATATATAATTGGAATAGCAGTGCTGGTTTTGCTGTCGGCATATTTTTCGGGAACAGAGACTGCCTTTACCTCAGTAAACAAAATCAAGCTAAAGAACATAGCAGATAAAGGCAATAGGAGCGCAGCGCTGGCGTTAAATTTAGCTAATAATTATGATAAGCTACTCTCTACCATACTTATTGGGAATAATATTGTGAACATAGCTATGACCTCAATAGCTACAGTATTATTTATAGAACTATTAGGGAGCAAAGGTCCTACAGCGGCGACTATTGTTATTACTATAGTAGTTTTAATATTCGGAGAAATTTCGCCTAAGGGAATAGCTAAAGAAATGCCAGAAACTTTTTCGATTTTTTCAGCGCCAATAATAAAAGTGATAATGATATTATTAACACCATTTATAATATTCTTTTCTGGAGTACAAAACTTAATTAAAAAAATATTCAATGTAAGCTCGGATAGTGGTATTACCGAAGAAGAACTACATACACTAGTTGAGGAGGCAAAATCTGAAGGTGGAATTCAAGAAGAGCAGGGCGACCTAATTCAAAATGCAATAGGATTTAATGAGCTTGCTGCTGAGGATGTAATTACACCTAGGGTAGACATTGAAGCTATTGAACTTGGATACTCTAAAGAAGAAGTTGCTGAATTATTTAGGGCAACTGGATTTTCAAGGCTTCCTGTTTATGAGAACGATCTTGATAATGTTCTTGGAGTACTTAACCAAAAGGACTTTTATAACTATGTGTTTAACAACAAAAAACACAACATAGACGATTTTATCAAGCCAGTAGTATATGTTGCAAATTCAATGAAAATTGCAAATCTCCTTAGAAAAATGCAAGAGGCTAAAACTCATATTGCCATTATAGTTGATGAGTATGGAGGGACAGATGGCCTTGTAACTATGGAAGATATAATCGAGGAGATTGTCGGAGAAATCTATGATGAACATGATATGGTTTTATCTGAAGAAGTTACACAGCTTC
>CAYJHC010000122.1:0-2561 GCA_964370075.1 uncultured Oscillospiraceae bacterium
GCTTAATGTTTGACCTAAAGCATGATATAAGAGTAGTTTGTATGGAAGATTTTCCACATATTACAAATAGTGATGAGTATATTGGTTTCATTTATGGAATTATTAGCTCAAATAATGACATTGAAGCAATCTTTGTTGATGGAATTATGCATCATGCAGATGTTTCTCTTGGAACATTACCTGATTTCTTAGAGAGACTAAAAGACATTGCTTCTACTTATGAAATTGAGTTTACAGTTAGCTTGAGCGCTGCGCGGGAAGAAATGATCGGTGTAAACTTTGAAGATGTAAAGGTTTTAAACTAGGAGATTGAATAGCAGTGCTTTAAGCACTGCTATTATTTTATGGAGGATACAGGCAAAACAGCTAATAGCTGTTTTGCTTGTTGTTAAATTATGAATTTATTGAAGATAAAAGAGATTATTTCTAGCAGAGATGTTACTGCTATTGGAAAATGTTCGAGATTTGCAGTGTTAGTACCTTTAGTGGAAATTGATGGTGAAATTCACCTATTATATGAGTTGAGATCCCAAAATTTAAATAGACAGCCAGGAGAAATTAGTTTTCCTGGAGGAAAGATTGAAAAGGGAGAAACACCAGAAGAAGCAGCAATTAGAGAAACCTGTGAAGAACTTTGTATTGAAGACAAAGATATTAAACTTATAGGGGAATTTGATACATTACATGGAAATACTAATTTTGTAATGTATACTTTTGTTGGAATCATAAGTAAAGAAGTATATGAAAATTTGAATCCAAATAAAGGTGAAGTTGAAAAAGTATTTCTTGTATCCCTAGATTATTTATGTGAAAATCCACCTAAATTATATGACTTTGAAGTAATATCTCAACCTGCTAATGATAGTATTTTTGAGAATCCTAGTATTTCAGAAGGGTATTCTTGGTCAAGAACTGTAAACCCAATTCCTCTTTACCCTTGGGGAGAAACTCCTATATGGGGTATAACAGCAAAAATTACTTTGGAGTTAACAAAAGTACTTAGAGGGGACAAAGAGTAAACTTTTATATGGAAGCCAGTTTATAAATAAGTCAATTCTAAAAGTAAATAAAAATATATTTGGTACAAGTAGTTCTAAAATTGGTTTTGTTGAAAAGGCCTAGATAAGATTATGAATTAAAACAAATAAAAAGAAAAACAATATGGTTAAACAATACTTAGGAATAAATAATAAAAAATAAAAGTATGAGGAGGAGGCCGATGAAGAAGTTTAAAATTGGACTTTGCCAAATGAAGGTAGTAACTTCAAAAGAAAAAAATATAGAAAAAGCTAAGACATTGATAAAAGAAGCTGCTTCGAAAGGAGCTGATATAGTAGCTCTTCCTGAAATGTGGAACTGCCCATATTCTAATAAATTTTTTGTCCAGTATTCTGAAGAAGAAGGAGGGCTGAGCTATAAATTCTTGTCTGATTTAGCGAAAGAATTAAATGTTTATATAGTAGGGGGTTCTATTCCAGAAAAAGAGATAATTGATGGAATAGAAAGAACATACAATACATGCTACACTTTTGATAGACAGGGACAGCAAATTGGAAAGCATAGAAAAATTCACCTATTTGATATTGATATAAAAGGGAAGGTGACCTTCAAAGAGTCTGAGACACTAACAGCAGGAAGCACAATTGAAACTATTGATACTGAATTTGGTAAAATAGCAGTAGGCATCTGCTTTGATGTAAGATTTCCAGATATGTTTAGAAAATTAGCATTAGCAGGAGCAAAGCTTATTATACTGCCTGCAGCCTTTAATATTAATACAGGCCCACCACATTGGTTTTTGTCAATGAGAGCTAGAGCAGTTGATAATCAGCTTTATTTTGCAGCAGTTTCATCAGCTAGAGTAGAGATGGGCTACTTTGTATCATTTGCTCACTCCTGTCTGGTAGACCCATGGGGTGAAATCAAACTTAACCTTGAAACAGAAGAAGGTGTTCAAGTCGGAGAAGTTGATTTTGATTATGTAGATTCAATTAGGCAGCAACTACCTATATTAAGTGCAAGGAAAGAGGAGCTGTATTAAATTAAATATTTAGGTGGGGGTAATATTAGAATTATAAATGAAGTTAGGTTAAGACCAATTTGGTAGTTGCCTCTACTTTATGATTAATTTGGCAAGGAAAGAAATGAAATGACTGAAGAATTTTTAGCGATTAATCACAAATATATGAAAGGCAAGGGATGGGATGAAGTTGATTTTGTACTTGTTACAGGAGATGCTTATGTAGATCATCCTTCTTTTGGGATCTCAGTAATAGGAAGAGTGTTAGAAAGCTATGGATATAAGGTGGGTATATTAGCTCAACCTAGATGGGATAACTGCGAAGATTTTAAAGAATTCGGGCGGCCTCGTCTTGGATTTATGATTACATCTGGGAATGTAGATTCGATGGTAAACCATTATTCTGTGTGGAAGAACAAGCGAAAGGCAGATGATTATTCACCAGGCGGGAAAGCAGGCAATAGGCCAGATAGGGCTGTAATTGCCTATGCAAATAAGGCCAGAGAAGCCTATAAGGGAATTCCAATAATAATTGGAGGGC
>CAYJHC010000123.1:0-2477 GCA_964370075.1 uncultured Oscillospiraceae bacterium
CTTAATCCGATTTTATTACAATACAAATAGCGAAATATTACAAAAAAAGAAAGGTTCATCAAAGTGTTTAAGCTTGATATTTTCCCAAAATCACACACAACCTTCACTTTTTCCATTTTTGTTTATGATAACATCATCTATAGATTCCAATATGATGCCTATATTTAATAATACCAAAAAGTAAGGAAGGTGCTCCAAATGAAAGACAATCCCGTTATCGATTTAAAGCTTGTTGATCCAAACTATAATGTTTTTCGTTATGAAACGTTTAAGATCGACTTGAAAGAGAAAAGAATAAACAAAATTTGCATGACTGAAATAGTTAATGCCGATTTAATGATTGCTACTTTCGGAGAAGATGCCTATGCTTTGGGATGCAAAGAAGTTTTAACCCAAGGAAAAGAAGACCTTAAATCTGCAGGTTTAGAAAATGTTCTTATTCATTATATGTATAATTACAAGAATTTTATAGTTGCAGGCACAGAAGATATTAGCGACGAAGACTTCGAAACACTTATGCGACAAGTTTACGAAAACTATGTTCATTCAACAGCTCACGAAGCTAAACTTAGTGCATCATCACGTTTTGTATTGGTCTTTGGAGATGATTTAATAAACCGGGCAAAGAGCGCACTTTATCTACACAAGAAGTCTCAAAATAATTTTATAATTGCCTCCAACGAAAAGGAAATCCTCGGTGAAGAAAACATTTCAGATGTAGAAATTTTCAATTTAATAAATTATGCAATTAATAATGACCAAGTAATACCTTATTATCAAGGCATTTACAATAACAAACTTGGAGAAGTTGACAGGTACGAGGCTCTTATGCGAATTTCAGATAGTAATGGTAAAATTTACAACCCTGGCTTATTTTTAGAAACTTCAAAAAAATATAAACTTTATCATACTCTAAGTAAATTACTAATCGGTAGAGTTTTAGATGACTTTCGAGACAAGGAAAGTGAATTTTCAATCAATATATCCCTCTTCGATGTTGAAAATCCTGAATTCATTAAATGGTTTATCGATTTAGCAGAGGGCTATCCGAATCTTCACAGACTTACCCTAGAGTTTGTGGAAACTGAAAACTATAACAGTGGGCAAGATTTATATTCTTTTCTAAATACTATGCGTGATTTGGGCTGTAAAATTGCAGTAGATGATTTCGGTGTAGGATTCGCTACATACACTTCTATTATTGCATTAAAGCCAGACATTATTAAAATAGATGGAGAAATAATCAAAAACTTACCAAACTCTGAGGATAGCAAAATTATTTTAGAATCAATCAACTATATGTCTAATCTAATTAATTGCAAGTCCGTTGCTGAGTTTGTAGAAGATAAACATATACAAGAAATCTTAGTGAATGAAAATATAGATTACTCTCAAGGCTACTATTTTTCTAAGCCTAAGCCTTTAGGAGACCTTGAAATTAAATAGATCCCCAGTTTATCGTATACCCACTCTATTTTTTCAAAATAAACTTTAGATGCATAAAAACAACCCCGTGTTTAACGCGGGGTTTTAGCTTATATGAAAATAGTGTAGCAACGAAAGTTACTACACTTGAAATTCTCGCTTTTTGTTTGCTATTCTTATATTAGCTTTTTCACTTAATACTAATACCCTTCTTTCCTTAGGAAGGTCCTTCTTTGAATTGGGCAAATCCCATACGCTCTAATCCCCTCATAGTGAGCCTTAGTTCCATATCCCTTGTTGCTGTCAAAAGCATACTGTGGGTAAATTTCATGAAACTTTACCATAATCGCATCTCTAGTTACCTTTGCAAGTATTGATGCTGCAGCAATTGACACGCTTGCGCTATCTCCCTTTATTATTGATGTTTGCGGTATATCTACATCTTTCAACAATAAAGCATCAATCAACAATCTATCTATTTTATTTCCAGTTTTTTCTTCTAGATTCTCTTCTAACTCTTTTACCGCCTTAACCATAGCCACCTTGGTAGCTTCTAGAATATTGATTTCCTCAATAAGGCTTTCATCACAAATCCCAATACCATAGGCAACTGCTTTTTCTTTTATTTCCACAAATAGGGATTCTCTTTTTTTAGCACTTAATTTCTTAGAGTCATCTATTCCTAGCACATCAAAGTCCTTCGGAAGTATTACTGCCGCCGCAACCACAGGACCAGCTAAAGGACCTCTTCCAACTTCGTCTACACCTGCAATATATTCTTCTCCATTATCATAGGCCTTTTCTTCAAATCTTTTTAATTCTATAAGTCTTTCTCGAAGCAAAGCTTCTCTTTCAGTTTTTTTCATTTGAACCCTCTTATTATATATTTTACTGTGGAAGTTTTGATATAACTAAATTTTGAAGAAATTATTCCCCAAGGTTTTCCACTTCAGGAACCTCTAAAGTTATTCTCCCAATCTTTGCACCTCTAAATTCGTCCAACAAGGTTTTTGCTAATCTTTCATAGTCAATATTTCCACCCTTTCGCATAA
>CAYJHC010000124.1:0-2452 GCA_964370075.1 uncultured Oscillospiraceae bacterium
TTTTCCATTATAATTATCTATTGCTTCTCTGTCTAATAGGTTTAAGCGATTAGGTATCTCATCATACATAAAATCCCAACCAAAAATCGAGCCATGCTTTAAAATATTTCGCTTAGAATAATATCTAGGGTCATTTCTATACTTACGCAGAACATCAAGGTTACGCCCTCTTTGATTTGATACGTAGGTTATTCCATAGGCCATCCCTGCCGAAACTCCAATAACATAATCAAAATGAATATCATTGTCTAGTAAAGCGTCCATTACGCCAGACGAAAAAACTCCCCTAAATGTTCCACCTTCAAAAACTACACTTGCCATTTCATTCCTTCTTTCTTTATATGGAAATTCCGTTTATTCCTTATTTTGTTATTTGCTCCCTTGCCGGGAATCAATTAAGCAAATATACGAATGGGGGCTTCAATATTCATCATTACCATAAAGTGCCCAAGTGGGTGACTCAACTTCATTTTTACTAGATGAAAGGGTAAACACATATCCGCTTTAGGAATTCTCCTTATTATTCTCTCTAAAATAATATCATATAATTAATAATAGTACAGCCTAGTATTAAATTTAATTTGCTAGCTGTTTAAAAATTTTTCAAAGTGCTTAATTACAGATTTTATAATTCATAAAGTCAATCATGGCCATTTGTTGTATAATCTATTCTCCAAAATAAAAAAAAGATAGCTATAAATTTAAAAATCTGATAAAATCTTAATAAACAAAGCAGCAAAAACATAAAGCTAGAAAATAATAAATATTATACAAAGTAAAATTTTAAAAAGAGGAGTTGCCATGAAAACCAAACTTAAAAAACTGTTTACAACGGGACTTGTACTGTGTATTATGATGACCATGTTGCCTGCCTTGCCAGTTCATGGGGCGGAAAAGTTTAATTTATCCGTAGGCGAAACCTACTACTTTGACCTGTCAGGCGAAGCTGGTATAATAACAGGTTCGGCTACGCTAAACACGGCATTGCCTGATGAAACATTGCAGTATGTTCCGTTTACATATGTTGGTACCATAAATGCATATAGTTTGACTAACGCAAGCAGTGGAGATGCCTCCGCAAGTAATACAGCAAGCTTATCCCCTACAGATCGTAGCTTGTTTGTGTCAGATTATAATATAAGTAATTACATCTCCTGGGCCAGCTTAAACGATGAAAACTTAATATTCGGCAAAACATACGACACTGACTACAAACTCCGCGTTCTATCGGCTGGAAATGAACCCGCCGATCGTCCTACAATGAGAGGCGGAACGCCCACAAACAACGAGTGGGACAAGATATATGAAAAGAACTCTGGCTATATAAAAAACACTGGGACAAATGACAATCTTTTTAGATCATGGGGGCAGGATACAGGTTCAGGTGAGGCTATATGGCGTGCGGTACGAGGTGGAACCTCCGCTCTTTACTATGAAGATTGGGATAACAACATCGCCTATGATGGCGTTAGTTGGAGGCCTGCTCTCGAAGTTTCTTCTTCTCTGGCTGCCGATGAGCTAAATGGAATAACCCTTGACCTAAACGGTGGATATTTGGGGGATGACAATACTGTTACAACCATGAACATCGCTTACACGGGTGCAACCTACACCGCACCTGATGATACTAATTTGATACCTCCGGGGGGATTTAATGCTACTGGTTTTGCGTGGAATACAACGCAAAATGGTAGTGGAGATGCATATACTCCAGGATCAAATGTTCCCAGTTCAGTAACCACTCTTTATGCACAGTGGACACGAAAAACACATAACATGGTAGCAGGTGCAAACCAAATACTGAGACAAGGGCAAACTGGAAGTTTCACATCTGATGGCGAATATGCTGATTTCCAAAGTGTTGAAGTAGATGGTAATCCACTGACTAAAGGAACAGATTACACTGACAGTGAAGGCAGCACAATAATCACCTTATTGGGCAGTTATACAGAAACCCTCTCTCTAGGTGAACATACAATTGAGATAATAAGCAGCACAGGTGTAGCTGAGACGCAGTTTACTGTTGTAGCTAATGGACTGCCAGAAACAGGTGACAATACAGCCTTGCCGATTTTTGTTGCATTAATGCTTGCTTCGGCCTTGGGAATGGGGACTATGTTTGTGTTTAGAAAAAAGTCAATGGCGGCAAGAGAAAAATAAAGTAGTCGAAAGTATAAACCGAAGAATTTGACCGATACGAAAGAGAAAATAATAAAGTTGTTATTATAGAGGTTTTGCAATATAAGCAGAACCTCTATTTCTTTCTTCATCCGAATAGAATTAATACATTTTACACAAAAGTAAGCCCCCAACACTGATTCAGTATAAAAAGGCAAGTTACAATCACATTAAAGTTAGGATTCTTACATTTTATTAAAATATATTGAAATGATTATTGCGAACTCTTATTTTTCTAGCGATATGAGATTGCAATACCCTTATTTCTCCTTTG
>CAYJHC010000125.1:0-2357 GCA_964370075.1 uncultured Oscillospiraceae bacterium
CTAAGGTGTCGCATACAATAATCCAAGCTGCCACTCCTAATAATTAGTTGCCCTTTTCTGTCGAAATAAATTTAATAAATTCTTCCTTCGGCAAAGGTTTGGAGAATACGAATCCTTGGATATAATCGCCTCCACATTCAATCAAGAAATCTTTTAATTCCTCATCTTCTACCCCTTCCATGACTATTTCTATTTCTTTGTCCATAGATTTCATGGCCAGAACAAATTGCCTAAAAAACTCTCTTCTTTTTGAGGTAGCAGTGGAAGTAACAACTAGACTTCTATCAAATTTCACCACACGAATAGGAACTTTGAAAAGCATACTGAAATTAGAATATTCCACTCCAAAATCGTCTAATTCAAACATGAATCCTTTATCTGAAAACTCCTTCATTATTTTTAAGGTTTTCTCTATATCTGACACAAGAACCCTTTCTGTTAGCTCCATATTTATCATCTCTGGAGAAACTCCATATTCACCCACAATTTTCGATACATCTTCTGCCGCACCAGGTTTCATAAAGAAAGTATAAGGAAAATTAATAGAAATAGATTCTATTTTTAAGTCTTTTCCTAATGCTTCCTCCATCTTCTTATAGTCTGAGGCTACTAAGTTTATCATTGTATTTGTAATTTTTTCTATAAATCCTGTTTCCTCCGCTATAGGAATAAATTCTCCTGGCGAAATAAACTCTCCTTGGTTCGGGTTAAATCTAATCAACGCCTCAGCTATTGTAAAATCTTTTTCCTTAACAGAGTATATAGGTTGATAATAGGCCTCAAACCCATCCGTATCTAAAGCTACCTTTATCCTTTCTATAATATAGTTTCTTCTTTTCATCAAATCACATACACTTTTATCATAGTAAAAGTATACGCTTCCAGCTTCTTTCTTTATTAAAGAAACCGAATAGTCTATTGCTGAAATTATTTCTTCAGTCTCTCTACCAAAATCCGGAAAATCAACTCGCGCATACACAAAGTCTATCATTATTTTATTTCCAGCAATATCATAGGGTTCTCCCATACCCGTACAAATCTCATCGATTTTTGATTGACCCTTTTCTCCACAATTAGGCATAAGAATCGCGAACTCATCTCCCGAATATCTAAAAAGATGCCGTTGTGGTAATGAGGTTCTCATTCTAGCAGCAATTTGCTCTAATAAGTCATCACCAAATTTAAGCCCATTTCTCTCATTTATCCCTTTAAAGTTACGAATACTAAATACAAATAGAGAATAGTTTTCATTAGCTTTGTGCAATTTTGACATATGCGTCGTCAATGTCGTCCTATTATAAAACTCAGTAAGAGGATCTGCTCTATGGGATATATTTTGCACATAAAATTGGATAATTAGCACCCCTGTAACACTCGCCAACCCTGAAAGTTGCAATGGTGGAAAGAACAATTGGGTGCAGAAAATCAAGCTGGCTACAAATAAGTTCAAACAAATTATTAGTAATACGTTTCTTTGTGGAGTTTTAAAGTGCTTAATTGCAAAGATTACAACTAACAGTGCATAGAACAAGGCTATTACATAGGTTATTCTAAAAAGCTCACCTCTAATGTATCCTTCTGTCGGGGATATGGTAAATATTAATCGATGTATTGGGTTTGCAAGAACAAAACAGCAATATATAACATATGGAAGCCAAGCTAGTACATGTTTTTTGAAGAAATTAATTTTATATGTCTTCGGATATATTAAGGTTATTTGATAGAAGTAAGCCATTGGTGCGGCAATTGAAGCCGTCAAGAAATATAGATATTTTAGTATGTCTACAACCCAAACAGGAAATAGCATGAAGTAATCCGCAGTAAGTAGTGAACCTATTGTAACAACAATAGAAAGAAGTGTTGCGTATTGCATCCATTTCAGCGCCTGATATCTTGTAGTTCCTTTGTTTTCATCTATAGCAAATCCTACAATTGCCAAGGAAATTATTACTAAAGAAGCATATTCCGCCGCCATATTATAAAAAGGCATTTTTTCATCTCCCAACAAATTAATTTTCATTAACTATAACTGGCCCGCCTAAGGTCAAGTCAACACAAAGATTAGATTACTCTAGGAACTTTATATATTTCTAGTATTACCAAAGTAAATCTATTGATTCATAGGCACACCTAATGTTTCATACGCCTAATTATACACCCTGGCGAAGAAAATGTACATAGCTATAAAAAGTAACAAATACAAGAAAGTTCATAACTTTATTCCAACATGAAAACACCGCCCTATCCTGTTAAACTAAAATCTAACAAGATATGAGCGGTATTTTCAAAAATTGTTTTTGTTTGGTGCGACTGACTGGACTCGAACCAGCACGGTTTCCCACACGCCCCTCAAGCGT
>CAYJHC010000126.1:0-2355 GCA_964370075.1 uncultured Oscillospiraceae bacterium
AAGTCTTCTAAAGATTATTTATACAATCTACTTATGAAAAAGCCTCCTAGATTTCATCATCCGAAGTCATAGTTAATGAAATTTATTTCTTTCCTTCCATTAATCGCTTCCCTTCCATCAAGGCTCCAATGGCGAATATACTTCTCGAAAAGGCCCTGTGTGTTATTTCAATGGTTTCATCAATTCCAGCAATCACAACAGTATGTTCTCCTGGAATTGTTCCACCTCTATATGAGTGGGAAGTTATTTTTCTACCATCACCTATACTAACCTCTAAATCCTCTTCCATAGTAATTGCAGTTCCTGAAGGGGCATCCTTCTTTTGGCTATGGTGCTTCTCAAAAATTTCAATATGCCAATCCGGATTCATTTCTTTCCCTACAACCTTTAACAGCTCTCTCATAAGGTTTATTCCTTGAGATGTATTTGAAGTCAAAGTAATTGGAATCTCGTTCTTTGCTTCTTCTATTTTGTTAATATCTTCAGCCATTAAGCCAGTGGTTCCAATTAACAAGGCAACTTTGTTATTTAAAGCAAATTCTAGAGCCTTTATCGTCCCCTCTCTATGGGAAAAATCAATTATCAAAATACTGTTTCTATCCACATCTGCCAACTCCAAAATGCTGCTAAAACTATCTTCTGTCTCCCTATCAATTTGACCAATAATATTAACGTCATCCATGTCTAGAGCCTGCTTCAGTATTTCCTTTCCCATTTTTCCTTGGCTGCCATTTAAAATAATATTTATCATTATTTAAGATTTCCTTTCTCAACACATAATACTATTCTTGCCATTAAGCATATTTCTTAAGTAAGAGTTAATACAAGCTACAGTTTAGATCTTTCGTGGTCCAATTAATAATTATACACCTTACTACGATTTTCTTAGTTCTTTTGCACTATCTGTAGCCTTAATCACTTGCTATTTTGTATGTCACAAACTATCTCTTAAATAATTCCATAATTTTTCATTTCAGTTTCAATTCTCTTCATAACTGCCTCTGAAGGAGCAGTAAGTGGCAGTTTATACTCTAGCTCACAAAGACCCATTAGATTTAATGCAGCCTTCACAGGAATAGGATTTACATCCGCAAACATTGAATCAATTACTGGTTTCATATCCAATTGTAAATTCATAGCTGTTTGTAAGTCACCTTCTAGGAAGCTTCTAGACATCCTCGCAGAATCCTTTGGTGCAATATTTGCAATAACCGAGATAAACCCTTTACCACCAACACTCATCAAAGGAACCACCATATCATCGTTTCCTGAGTATATTGCAAAGTCATCAGGAGTAACTCTTGAAATCTCAGCAACCTGAGCAATATCTCCACTCGCTTCTTTAATTCCAACTATTTTAGGATGCTGGGCCAATATAGCTACTGTTTCAGGCTCTATGTTTACTCCTGTTCTTCCTGGAACAGAATAAAGAATGCTAGGCACTTCCGAAGCCTCAGCGGTTACGATAAAGTGCTCAATTAACCCTTGTTGTGAACATTTATTATAATAAGGAGTTACAAGAAGGAGTGCATCCACGCCTGTTTTAGATATTTCTCTAGCCAAGTTTATTCCATGCTTAGTGTCATTGCTTCCTGCTCCCGCAACTACTGGAACTCTACCCGCTACCACCTCTACACAGAATCTACTAACCTCAATTTGCTCTTCATCAGTTAAAGTCGATGCTTCTCCAGTTGTTCCTACAACAACTATTGCATCCACACCTTCTTCAATCTGCCAGTTAATTAGTCTTTCAAATCCATCAAAATCGACTGAACCATCACTTAAAAACGGAGTTATTATTGCTACTCCACAGCCTTCAAAAATTGCCATTACTTACCTCCTATGGTTTTAAAAAATAAATTAAAAAAAGTCACATCCTACCGATGTAACTTCATACCATTAGGCAAGTTTCCACCGATAGCTCCTCCAACATATCTGTTGGGAGTCTAAGACCTCTTATTGCCTTAGCCCAGAAAACTTCAGTGCCCCTTGTATTCTTCGGCGATACTACCTTTCCTTAACTTCAACAGTTGCCACCTCTATTAAGTACTGATTAGTAATCGCGCCTCTATCAACTTTTCATTAGATTCAGTATAGGGGTTAGCTACACTTTTGTCAAGAAGAATTTTAGTTTTATTCAATATAATTTAAATTTATTCATTTTTTAGGCTTTTGTTAAACTTCAAAACTATAGCCTATTTCAATTAATAATTCTCTAATAAACATTCCATTACAAATAAAAAAATATCCCTTGACCTATGTCTAGGGATATAAAAATATTATTGAATTTGTCTAAATTTTTAACATTATATTTAATTATAAAATTAAAGGCGCTATATAAAGGGCTGCTGCTAC
>CAYJHC010000127.1:0-2323 GCA_964370075.1 uncultured Oscillospiraceae bacterium
AAATTAAGTGAGGGACGATGTCAAGAATTGTGGGGAAGAAGAAAGGTCATATAGTTAACCCCTAAGAATTACACTGATCTTAGGGGTTAACATAATAATTTGGTATATATACAGGATTCCTACATTGAATCTTTTAAAGAATAGGTAGTTCCTTTTGGAAGAACCTTTGTTAAAACAAAGTAAACTATTCCGGCTGCAGCAAATCCGATAAATAGAGCATATTCTGAAGGGAGGAAAAGAGAAATTCCTGCACCACATAGCCAGCCCAAAATTCCTGCAAAATTGAATCCTTTAACGAAATTCCAATTTTCGGGTTTTCCTTTTTTCTCAACCCAGTAGTCAAATACTATAACCCCTGCTACAGGAAGGAATAGAACTCCAAGCAGATTTAAGAAAGAGGATAAATTTTCGAGCAGGCCTGAAATTGCTAAGGCGACACCGATTATACTAGCAATTGCAGTGATGAAGGCTCTTTTTTCATCTCTTAAATTTAAAAGCATAACTAGGTTTATTCCTGCAGAATAAGCATTTGTAGTATTTACAGTCCATGTACTAAGCATTAATACAACAGTGCCTAGAAGAGGTAGGCCTACAAGACCCATTACAATAGTTAAATCATTTTCGCCAACAATTTTAGTAAGCATTGCACCTACTACTAGTAAGGCTACGCCAGCAGGCATAATTCCAACAAAAGAAGATGCAAATACTCCTTTTCTAGTTTTTTGGTACCTTGTGAAGTCTGAAGCGCAAGTCATTCCAATGCCTAGGAAGCTAGCTGTTAATGCGATGCCTCCTGGGATAGACATTACTTCTTCTACGGGAGTATTTAGTTTTTCTAGGCCAAAGTTTGAGAAAGCAACATAACAACCGTAACCCATAATTAGTACGAGGGCAGGAACGGCAATTTTGTTTAATACCTCTAACAAATGGATTCCGATACTAGCGGTTATTAGCATTATTAATCCCCAAAGGATTGTGCCCAACCAAGGCGGAACAGATACCCCTAGAGTTTCCATGAATGCAGAAAAGGCATCACCGCTAATAATGCATTGGGTAGCAAACCAACCGATGCAAGATATTGCGAATATGGATGAAACTAGAATACGAGCTCCTGACTCTCCGAAAGAAGATTTGGTGACAACACATGTTGGAACATGGAGATCTTTCCCGATAATACCCGTAATACATGTTATCCCAATTGATATAATATAGCCTAAGACACCAGATATAATTGCTTTTTCAAAAGACATACTGCTGGCAAGAATACCACCTACTAAAAGAGAAGGTACGCAAATATATATGCCAGCTTGAATTATTGCTACCTCCCACCAACTTTTTTGATCCTCTTGAGGAACTTGCCCCAGAGTGGTTTTTTCGACTTTAACAGCTTTTTTATTTTTTTCCATGACACACCCTCCTTAAATTAGTCTAATTATACTTAGATTGGAATTTTAATGCTTTGTTATGGTTTTAAAAAAAACTGAGAATTTTTATACTTTTTACAATTGGATTATAGTTTGAGCCGATTTAAAATTTACCCTTGGGAATAAGAGTGTAGATGGCTAGTTAATTAGAATTTTCATAGTAGGCAAGGGCAGCTGAATTACCTATATGAACTATTTGTTTAGAATTTGTTTAAGTTTAATTGCTATAGAAAGGGTTTCAAAGAAGCGTATGTTATCATTTTCCATTTTTAATGTGGATCTTACCTTGTTGATTCTATACCTGACGGTATTTTCGTGTTGAATAATAGACTTCGCAGTTTTAGAAAAGTCTCCGCCATTACGAACATAGGCCTCTATTGTACTTAGAATTTCTTGTAAGTTTTCTGAAGAGGTACTTTTTCCTACTTGTTCTAAAAACTCCTCATAAAAATCATAGGCTTCTTGAGATTTTCTGGCATAAAGAAGAAGGTTATATGAAGAAAGTGGCTGATAGTTCATGATATCCATATTGGTAGACTTTGCTATAAAAAACGCATCGCGGCTTTCTTCTATAGATTTTTTTACTTGGTCAATGGGGTGAACTCGTCCTATGCCGGCCTTGAAATTATCTAGATATTTTTTTAACTCTGAAATAGAAAAATTAAATTGATTGTCTAGAGATTTTTCATCTTTGCCACTCAAAAACAGTACAATATATTGCTCGCCTATTATTAACATGGTGTTTTTGTTACTAAGATATTTTTTTTGGAGTGCAACTTTGTCGATAGAAGAGGTGAAATCTCCTTCTATGAATAAAACCTTGACAAAACTCTCGAGATTGGAATTGATAGAATAAACTGTAGCCAATGTTTCTTGAGCTGACATATATCCTTGCAATA
>CAYJHC010000128.1:0-2272 GCA_964370075.1 uncultured Oscillospiraceae bacterium
TCTCCATACTCTTCTTCTTCCTCTTCTTTTCTACCTGTAAAGTATGTGATTAATAGTGAAACTGCTAATAATCCTGTTACAACTGTTAGTATTAAATCAAGTAGTGACCATGCTGCTCCACCTTGCGCTAGAGGTACCTCTGTATCTTCAATTGTTGTTGGTGCATCAGCTAAAGGTGTTATTGCTGGTGGTATTGTTACTACTGGTGGTACCGGAGTTGGCGGTACTGGTGTTGGTGGTACCGGAGTTGGTGGTACTGGTGTTGGCGGAACCGGTGGCTCTTCAGTTGACTCAGTTATATGAAATACCTCATTACTCTCTAATGCTGGATTTCCTTGCTCATCAAAGGCACCTTCGACTCCTGCTTTTCCAAATGTTGCTGTATTCTCAATTCTAAAATCTTCCTCTACGGTTGTTACATCTACTGTAAAGCTTTGTACTGCTGAGCTTGCACCTGCAAGTACATCTACTCCTTCGAAAATTACGCTATTATCTGCAGCTACATATGTTCCATCTAGTGAATACTCTGTTCCAGAAGGTATAAAGTCTTTTATTTCTAACCCTTCAACATTAACATTCCCTTCATTATTTAATACTAGATTATATGTTATTGCTTGTCCTGGCTCTACTGTACTTCCTGAAACTGGATTAGAACTTTTTTCTAAAGTTATAGTTGATAACCCACTTATTACTATTGCTCCTGGATTTTCAAGTTCGGTTGACATATCTACTACATCATCTGTAGGATCCTTGTCATAACTAACTACTGCCTTCCCATTATTTGTATCAAACTTAGTTATTAGTTCATTTTCAAAGTAAGTGCTATCTACTTGATTTTCATCAAAGTCTTGATAAAAACTAATTCTTGCACCAGCCACAGTTGTATTCGTTCCATCATTTACTTTTGAAGTGTCCCAAGTTATTGTTTTATTATTATCTGTTAAAGTAACTCCATATTTGCTAAAGTCATTAATATCTGTAATATCTATACTTTTATAATTAGAGCCTTCTTTCCACTCTAAAGTTAATGGGTAATTTGTGTTTACTAATAAATCATATTCATTTCCTACTGTATCTTTTACTATTGGACTTAGTGGAGATTTTGTTATTTCTGCTTCTATTCCTTGGAATGCCGCTAGTAATTCGTCAGATGTATCTACGTTTGAATATTTATCAGCTCCTAAAACTTGCATTTTACTTGAATCTGCATCTGTTAAATTAATTCCCAAAGATATAACTTCAATACCTGAATCTTGAAGCTCTTTAACTTTTAATGCTACCGCTTCTGCTGATCCTCCCTTAGTTGGCTTTCCATCTGAAATAAATATTACATACTGCCTTCTATTTTCATTAGGTTCTTCACTTCCATTTACTTTTGTAAATTCTTTTTTAGCTTCATCTAGTCCAGCATACCAGTTAGTATTTCTATATCCTGCTGTATCATAAAATGCTGATGGAAGTTCATCATACTCTTTTAAGTCTGCAAAAGACATTACATCATCTGCAAAGTTTACAGTTCCTACTCTATTTCCTAAATTTTGATCCATTAGCTTGTCTGCTAGCTGCATAGTTAAGGACTTAGTCATATATAATCTATCATAGTTAAAATCTGAACTTTCACTTAAATCTGGATGATTATTTACATCTGAGCTTAAAGCATAAGGGGATGTATATATATTTTTTCCTGCTACAGTTGCAGACGTAGTATGAACATCACTTAGTTCATTTAAAGAATCCATTTTTGTATATAATGCTTTTTCTTCTGCTAATCTATTTTCTTCTGTCGTAAATGTAGTACGTGCTGTTGCTATATAATCAGCCTTTTCTATTTCAAAAATTCTTCCTGGATTTGAAGATTCATTTACTCCACTAGCATATTTATATAGTTCCATTTGATAAACATAACCTTTGTTATCTCCTTGGTTATCAACGCTTTTAGCATTTTTTATTTTATTTTCTAGTGATTCATCAATATTATTTTTTTCATCATCTACATATCTATAAAAACTATTATCTATATAATTTTTCATAGAAGTAAAATTCCAACTATTAATTCCTTCTGGAAATTCATGTGGATTAAAATAATAAGTTAAATATGAAATTTCATCATTATTATCAGTTATCTTATATACTGTTCTGTATAATAAATTAGGATTCATTGTAGCTGATGTGTCACCCATAGAGTATAAATTATTATATGTAGAAGGTGTTACATTACTATTCATTGTACCAGAGTGGTCTACTACAAACATTACATCTACAGGAGTTGTAG
>CAYJHC010000129.1:0-2242 GCA_964370075.1 uncultured Oscillospiraceae bacterium
CCCTGTAGCTTAGCTTGATATAATGCTTTGTCAGCCGACTGATAAATATCGTCATAAACCCTTCCGTCTTGAGGATAAACTGCAATTCCTACGCTTCCTGAAATTGAGTAATCTTTATTTTCTCCAGAATAAGTATTTTCAAAAACTTGTAAAATTTTCCTAGCCTTTCTTTTTAGCAAATCTAGGTCTTTCACATCTTCTACAAATACAATGAATTCATCTCCACCAATTCTAGCAACAATATCATTTTCTCTAAAAGCAGTTTTTAGGTTTTCTGCTACCCCTTTCAAAACCTTATCTCCAAAAAAATGTCCTAGATTATCATTTACAGCCTTAAAATTGTCTATGTCTATAATAAATAAACCATGTGTACTATCTTGCTTTTTTGATATTTTATCTGAAATTAAATGTTCCCCGCTAATTTTATTATAGCAGTTCGTCAGAAGATCTTTTTTTGATCGTTCTTCTAAAAGCTTCTTTTCATGTACATCTAGGCCTTTTCCAACTAAAAATACACTTTCGCCATCATCTTTTTTTATTGCATCATATATAAATCTATAGTATCTATATTTGCCATCAATTTGCAGGAATCTAATATCAATAGGCTCATAAACGCCATTTTTCATATTTTCTAGTAACCTATAATATTCATTTATATCTTCTTTATAGACTATGCCTGCCATAGTTTCCTGGTTCATTTTCAAAGTGCTTCCAGACTTAGCACCATCAATATTTATGTTTTTGCCATAAAATTGAATTTTTGAAGTTCTAATATCATAAACAAAAAACCACTCATCAGATAACTCGGTAACCTTATACATTAAAGTTTTATCTGACACTCTATTAAGGAAGTACTTTTCATATGTATTCTCTTCAGTATTATCTATAAACACAGGTCTTAAGTCTTTAATATATGCAACAAAACTTTCTTCTTCAAAAGCGCTTATTCTAGATATCACTACTTCTGCTGGAATTTCTTCGCCCTCTACATTATTATAAAGCCAATTAAACTTATGAGTTCCTTTCTCTTTTATTGCCTGTACAATCTCACCAGATAATTCTAAGCTGGATTTACCATTAGGTTGGATTTTAGCAAAGATTTTCTTTTGATTTTTAATGTAATCCTCTTCATTTTTAAATCCAAAAAGTTTTATAGCTTGGCTATTGCAACCACAGATATTCATATCCTTATTTAATATATTAATACTCAGTGGTGTAGTATCAATAATTGCTTTAAATTTAGCTGTGATTTCTTTTTCTTTTTCATGTTCATTTATATAACTACTTATGTCTTGTAATGCAAGAAGTAATAAATCATTTTTTGGATTTTCCCCTTTGTTCACGATTAGATTGGCATGGAAAACAATTAACTCTCCATCCGCGCCATTTGCAATCCACTCTACTTGGTTCTTCCCTGTTTCAAAAGCTTTTTCTATAATCTTATAATATTTTTCGACCGAATTCTCTCCATCTCTTTGTTTTGCGGGGAAAAAAGAAAATAGCCTATCAGAAAAGTCTTTTTCATCTTTACACTCGAATAGCTTCAAAACATGATCATTGCACATTGCAATATTATAATTTCTATCAATAAAAACTAAGCTACTTTCTGTAGTATCAACCATAGATGTAACAAATTCTCTTCCCACTTTAATATTATCTTTAATAAATTCTTTCATTTTAATATCTTGCGAATTTGTTCTATTATTACTCATTTAGCACCCCATTTTTCTAAACAACTTCTAAAAGCATACACATATTGTATACTTATTTCTCTATAATTACAATCAAATTAAGAAAATATCCTATTACTCTGCAGAAAGATGTATCAAGATATTTTCAGGAATTTCTTTCAAAAACTTTTTAACTTTAGCAGTATCAAGAAGTCTTTCAAAAATATTATACATCAATAATTTAAGCCTCTCACATAGCTGTAAAGGTATGAATCCTTTAATTAAAATTTTAAAATAATATAGGCACAGAAAAAAATGCAAGTTATAACATTTCGCTGTTACTAAACTTACATTTTTAATGGTCTATATCAAGTTTACAAAAATTATTTTATGTAAACTACATATGTTTTATGTGAATTTTTCCTACTTTCGCTTTTTTACCTATCTATTTTCCTATAGCTCCTCAAATTTATTAAATTTGGCTGTTTTTTCTTTTCAATGCACCAATTAATAATAATATTGGCAGTACTGCATTAAGCAAAATCGTACCTATGCCTATACCTATAAGCATC
>CAYJHC010000130.1:0-2141 GCA_964370075.1 uncultured Oscillospiraceae bacterium
ATGTAGTTCCCATACTTAATCTAGCTATTTTCACTTGGAAAGAAGGCTCTTTTTGCACTTTCTTATCTTTTACTACATAGTTAAGATATAAGTCTTTTACAATAGCTGCAGAAGCTAATATAAGTAGAGACGATACTGTAGACATTACAGCTGAAAGTGGTGCTGCAATAAACAGTCCCGCTACTACTGGATTCATGTATTCTAGTACTACTGTTGGAATTACATAGTCTGTGTTAGGAGCTCCAGTAGCCTCATTAACAGGAAGCGTATTTATATCCAATATCGCTGGTGCAAAAGCTCCCGAGATATGCATAACTAGCATTAATAAGCCAACAACTATAGTACCATATATCATGGCATTATGAAGAGACTTAGTATCCTTGAAGCCCATACCTCTAACTGCAGTTTGAGGTAAACCTAGGACACCAATACCAACTAGTACCCAGAAAGACATAACATATGCCTGAGTTGTAGTTCCACCTGTATACGGGTCTGCCCACTCAGGTTTTACTGTATTCATTGTATTAACTAAGTTATCAAAGCCTCCAGCCACGCCTATAATAGTAAATAGAATTAAGAATGCTCCGATTACCATTACAATTCCTTGTATTGTATCTGTTATAGATACTGCTTTAAAGCCTCCAATAGTAGTATACACAATAACTACTATTCCAAACAATACAAGACCCCAAACATAAGGAACCCCTGTAACTGTCTCAAATAATACGGCTCCTCCAATAAACTGAGACATCATCTGAGCTATAAAGAAACCCACTAATGCAAGTGATGCGATAATAACTACTGCTGGAGATTTATATCTTGCTCTTAAAAAGTCAGTAACTGTTACTGCATTAGTTTTTCTTGATATAATAGCGAATTTTTTTCCTAATATTCCCAAAATGATAAATGCGGTTGGAATTTGAATCACTGATAAGTATACCCAAACTAAACCTTTTGAAAATGCTACTCCTGGGCCTCCTACGAAGCTACTAGCACTTGTAAATGTAGCAATTAATGTCATAGCTAACACCAAGCCACCCATTGACCTTCCACCTATGAAATAGTTATTAACAAAGCCTTTTCCTGAATTAAGAGTGGCCTGTCTTCTACCAGCATAGATACCAATACCCATATTAACTATTAGGTATATAGCTATAACCGAAATTAATACAATCGTATATGATGACATAACTATTCTCCCCTCTTATCCTCAAAATCTTCTCCTGCTTCTTCCCCTAAATCAAAGTTTTTAAAGAAACATTTCACTATAACAATAACTAAAATGCAGAAAACTACGTACCCAACAACACTGCTCAAAAAGAACCAAGTTGGTAATCCTAAAATATAAGTAAATTCTGCCGGATCTCCAGATCCCAATCCAAATCCTGTGAAATACCACCACAAGAAGAACCCTACGTAAAGTGCCAATGAAATAATTGCCTCTTTACGAATCTGAAGATTTTTTTGTTTTTCCGTAAGTTTTTCCATTCTTATCCCCCCTCACAAAAAATTCCTTTCATACAATACCTTTATTTCAAAAAAGCAATCTAACGCTTTTCTAAAAACTTAATTAAGTTTGTCAAAGTAAAATTAACAGGAGCCTCGAAGCCAAGCGCCTTTGCTTCTTTAACAATTGCTCCATTTATCATATCAATTTCCGTTTTATTCCCCTTTATTAAATCCTGTAACATAGAAGCCTTATTCTTTGATGTTGCTTTACATACATCTTTTGCATGAGCAACAGGATCCGCATAGCTAAGCTTAATTCCTTTGTTCTCTGCAACTGCTTTAGCTTCAGTTACGGCCTCTTCTAAGAGACTTTCTAGCTCTTGGTGCTCTAAGATTTCTCCATTTGAAACCTGCGCAATTCCTACAATTGCATTGATTCCCACATTGACCAATAGTTTATCCCAAATAAGACCTAATACGTTATTAGAAACATCTGTTTCCATATCAGCATCTTCTAGTACTTGGGCAATTTTTTTAATCCTATCTGTCTCTTCCCCAGAAATTTCTCCAATAATAGTCTTTCCTTTTCCTGCATGTCTGATTGAACCTGCTTCTAGCATAGTAGCTCCATGGGCAGTGGTTCCTGCTACTACATTTTCTTCTCCTAGAACTTTCTTTAATTCATCTACATT
>CAYJHC010000131.1:0-2134 GCA_964370075.1 uncultured Oscillospiraceae bacterium
AAATATTAGAAATTAATATAAAAACTTTGATGTTAGCATAATTTATGAACTTGCAGTTGCTTCCCCAATGTTTTCTACGAAGGGCAACATTTCGCTAAGCTGCATAAATTCGCTCATAGTTAACCCGGAGTTATAAATCATTGTAGCATAGTTTTTGCCTACATAACGCAAGTGCCATGGCTCGTAGATGTAGCCAGTTAGATCGGTTTTCCCTTTTGGGTAGCTGATAATAAAACCATAGTTATGAGCATTATCATTAATAAACATACCAACTTCTGTGTTTCCAAAAGACTCCTCAAGTCTGCCATTATTACTAACATCGACAGCCAAGCCTAATTGATGCTCGCTATGACCTGGCTTCGCTGAAGAAACGTCTGCATGCTCAACTCCTCGGGAAGCTACTTTATTTAGTATAAAGTAAGTCTTGAAAATTATCGGTTCTATGTCCGCTAACTGCAAAAAAATTAAGACCCTCAGATTGAGCTGCTTCGTATAATTCGGTTAAAGATAAGCTGGCCACCTCTCTTAGTTGAACGAGTTGGGTTGAGTTCATAGAAACTGTAACTAAGTCATCTGGAACATAGTCCGCAGGGACTTGGTAATGTTTATTAACAATAGCGCTAACTTTATCGTAGTTTTCTGAAATTTTAGGATTGTCTATATATTCTGAAGGATATGTAAATATATCGGATTTCTTTAAAGGGGCAGCTTCTCCGTAGCTGGTAAAACTTGTAGTTAAGAAAACTAAAGAAGAAAATAAAATAACAGATATAATTTTTGAAATTTTCATAAATACTCCAATCATAAGATGGCTATTATAGCTTCCAGCTTGCAGAATGCCATTTAAAAGTGTCTAGCAAATAATCCATTACCGTATTTGCTAAAGCAAATACAAACTTAAAATTTATAGTGGTTGCATTTCGCATCTCTCTACGTTGTGATTTTAGGGCACTTTAGAATCAAAGTCAATAGTAGTGTTTGATATAGGGATCAATATGATGTTGGAGGAAAGATCTTCATTGGCATAAATTTCATCAGCTTTTTAGTTTTTCTTGTATCGAATTCCTTGTCTGTTGACAAAATGTCAACAAAGGGTGTTTTGAATCCTGCTTTAATTCCAGTGTGAACAAATCCATTTCTTTCATAAAAAGCAAGCCTTTTAACCCGTTGCTCATAATTCGACGCATTTTTATCGTCCATTGTTTCGATGAAAAGGGTAATTGACTTTTCTGGATAGGAATTGAATAAAACCTCTAACAGTTTAGATCCATATCCTTTAGAGTGAATTTTATCATTTACTGCAATATAGAATACGAACAAGGTGTCTTTTGTTTCAATGGTAAATAAAATTCCAACAAACAAATCCTGGTCATAGAAGGCTTTGAAATTGTAATTTTTCTTTTTAGTAATAATGGTCATTAACCACATTGGCATAAGTTCTTCTTTTGGAAAAACTCTTTTCATAAAATCGTCGATATCCTTATAGCCTTTTAATTTCTTAGATACAGTTTTTTCGGTTAAATTCATGGCAACTCCTTTTCTATTTGCTTGGATAATCAGAAAAGTCTTCAAGGATTTGGCAAAATAAATCTATTTTCTCTTTGCCATATTTTTCGACTAGTCTTTGCTCTATTTCTAACAGTTCATCGCTTATGTTATCAATTAAATCGGGGGCCTCATCGCTAATGGAAAGATAATAAACTCTTTTGTCATGTTTGCTTTGTGTTCGCTTGATATAACCTTTTTTAGATAGTTCGTTAATTTTTTGTGTAACAGAGGGCCTAGTTATTCCTAATAAATCTGCAATTTGAGATGAGGTGTATTCGTTTTGATGTGCTTCAATAATATTTAGATATAAAACATCATGATATGATAAGCTATTTGAAGTGTTTTTCGAGTATGCCCGTTGAAGTTCGGCAATTGACATGTCGTGGTATATTTTTTCAAGAATTTTGTGAATCTTGCCTTTCATGTTTTATCTCCTTAATATAGTTATATAAAATTAATTAGTTTAATATAGTTACATTAAACTAATTATATAGTATTGTCAAGCTCTAGGTTTAACTTTTTTTGCGGTAGAATAGCATTAGCTCTGTGGGGAAGGTTTTGGCAGAGCAAAAGTAAGTATTCTATT
>CAYJHC010000132.1:0-2064 GCA_964370075.1 uncultured Oscillospiraceae bacterium
ACTCTTCTTTTGAAAATAATCCCATTACGAAACCTCCTGTCTTAAACAATTACACATTAATTCAATTCATGCTTGCTCTACGATGATTTCTTTTACAACGATACTTTTATCTTACAAAGTATTCTATTGAACCCATTGTAGTACATTTTGCTAGAAATTCATAGCCTTTTTTATAAAAAACAGTCTTAACAGACAAGGAATTATTGAACAAGCCTTCTAAGAGCAACCGCCAAATATAGTTCATTCATAAATGGCATTTCCTGTGGCCTGTATCCCAATATTTTTGTTATTTGACCTAGGCGATACTTAACAGTGTTTTTGTGCAAAAATAGAATATCTGCAGTTTTTTGTACTGAACAGTGTGCATCCAACAGGAATACTGTAAGAGTATGAATCAAATCTTGGTTATCCTGTTTTTTCTGTAATGGTTCTAAGCTTGACAATCTAGTTTTTAGCGGAATTTCTCCTTCTTGAATGGCTTGACTACATTCTTTTGCAAAAGAAATATGACTATAATGAAAATAACTCAGGTGAGGAAATAGTTTGTGTGCGCTTTTAATATACTCCCAATTACAAAGATAAGCATTACGCACAGTGGTTGTATCTACTAGGTTAGTACATCTCGTAATAGTGATACCAGGCTTTTTAGAGTGGCAATAAGAGAGAACTTCATTCACAAGGAGTTCTATATCTTGCTCTTTGCCAGCAAAAACAGGGAAAATGATTAATTCCTCCTGATAAACATCTGCAATTACTGATTTACTACCGCCCGAAATGATTTCCATTATGTTATTTGCTTCAGCACTTAAAACTTCACGACCTAGCTCATTAGTTCCATGTAAAATCCACATTTCATTTATCGAAGCAACATCAATATTAAAAATATCTGCAAGACGCCGCATTTTCAAAGGTTCATCATTGATTATTGAACTAATCAGCTCTTTTACAGCTACCTGTTCATCATAATCGCCCCACATGTTCAAGGCTAAACGTACAATTTCTTGGACTTGATTGCAGGTCTCCTCTTTTAACAGCTCCCCTTCCTTCAATACTGTTAACGAAAGCAGCCCTTTAGTTGTTTGAATAGGAAACCCATACATAGTTGCGTTTGGCAAAAAAGGGCAATCCTTTGGCGGCTCCTCTACTTTTGCAGCTTTTAATTCACAGAGCAAGTCAGGAGTTAAATAGTTATCCAAGTTTCTAGGCCAGGGTATACAGTTAATCACTTGGTGGTTTTTATCTTGAACCACTAGAGATGCTGAAATACGCAAAGACAATAATCTCAATAACCGCGTAACTGTTTGTTGATGTTTAGGCAGGCGAGTAATAGCCTCTAACATTTCTACAACAATATTATCTTCATTTCTTCTGTCTTTTAAAATTCTTTCCATCACACCTGTAATCACATCACTATAACGCAAATCATGCCTACCTACAGGCATTTGAATTAGAACAAAATCTAATTTATTGGCAATGTCAATCAGTCTTTGGTCTATTTTGGGCACGAAAACTCCCACATAGAACACTATTAATCCTACTTCTCCCATTTCAGCTAAACGGGTAATTAAATCCTTTTGGAGTTGGACATCTTCATGGGCATGGATAAAACCTGTTATCACAAGTTCTCCTCCGTCATAACTATCCGAGCTGAACAAGTCTTCAATTAAGGAATTTGGCTTCATTCCTTCTAAAACTGTTATTGAATTAACAGGCGCATTTAGGCCTCCTTTTCCACCAATTACTGTAGCATGGCGCAAACAAGGCAATTTTAACATTTCCGAAACAGATACACTCATAAAGGCTCCTTTAATAAAAAAATATATAACTATAATATTGTTTATTATATATTAAAACCTAATAATAGTAAATTTAGAAGGGTTTGATTTTAATCAATTATTTTCCCTAAATTTAATTGGCAAAATAAAGTTATTGATGCTATAATTCTTTCAGTGATATGGGGCTATGGCGCAGCTGGGAGCGCGCTTGACTGGCAGTCAAGAGGTCAGGGGTTCGATCCCCCTTAGCTCCACCATTAAAAGTAGGCTTGCCTGCTTTTTTTATTTT
>CAYJHC010000133.1:0-2052 GCA_964370075.1 uncultured Oscillospiraceae bacterium
CTGCATCTAAATAGTCTAACGCCTCTTCGCCGTCATAAACTGCATCTACAGAATAGTTATAATGTTTTAATATTTTAGCAAGTGCATTAGAAAGTTCTCTCTCATCTTCACACAATAGTATTCGCATTAGCTCTCCTCACAATCAAGACTATTTTATTAATGTCTTCTACATATATTATAACTTAAACCTTAAGTGTACTTTAAATTGTTGAAAACAATTCTTTGCAGTCGTCAGTAGGAGCAATACTTCCTTTTTCAATAATTGCTATATCTCCTAAGAAACCTTCTTTAGTTTTTCCTTCTTCAACACATTCCTTGAAATATGCAAAAACATCTGAATTAGTATATTCTTCATAGTTGTAATTATCCAAAGGAATATCATAATCTAAAGTTATAAATCCTTTTTCTTCTAAATTTTCCAACATTTTTCCAAAGTCTTTAATTTGATCCATAGTATCACTTACATTAATAATAAATACAGGTGAAAGTGTAACACATGTAAAAGATGATTCCTTACTACTTTTTAAAACTAGTTGAGCTACCGGTAAATATAGTCGTTCCAAAAGGTGGGCAAGAAAGTGTTTTTCATTGTCATCTAGCGCATTCGCGGTAAGTTTACCCCCGCAACATCTATTCTGATTCCCAGAGCAACCATTCACTTCTGAACTTCCATGGCAAGAGCATTTATGGTTAGGATCTTGATGATTGTGGTGTGAGTGTGTATTTGACATTATTTCTCCTTTTCTATTATTATATATTATAATTTTTTATGATTAACCAACAGTTAAATGTTTAGATACATTATAACACGTGAGCAGTTTGTTTTGGCTAACTGTTTTAAAGTTTAATAAATAGATGTTATATTCTTTGGCTAGCACACAGAAAAATAGAGAAGCGCAATTTCCTAGTTTCTTATGGTTTTTACCATAATTGAAAAATATACTAAATGAAATACCCACACAAAGAATAAAATTATTTGGCCTATCTGCACTTCTCTCATCATTATAAACCCTATAGCCATTAGAACTGTGACTGTTATTATAATTTTAATTTTGGCTCTTATTGTCATTCCCTGCCCTTTTACATAACTTTCTAAATTGTTTTTATATAGTTTAGTATCTTTAAGCCATTTGTCTAGTTTTTCGCTGCTTTTGCCAAAGCTAAAAGCGGCAATAAGAAGAAAAGGAAAAGCAGGCAATAAAGGTAATGCGGCTCCAATAGCTCCAAGCCCAAGTCCAATAAAGCCTATACAAAGATATATAACTTTTTTAATTCTCATTAGTTTTCAACCTTTCTTTTCTTCTAAAATCATATGCTTTATAGCTATTATTGGGTGATAAAATATCTTTCACGGCCCTGAAAACCTCATAGCGGTACAAGTTTTTCTCTCTTTTCTATGCCGTTCAAGTCAATATGGTTAGTAAAAACTAACCATATTCTAATATAACAGTACAAAAAAATCAAGTTTTAAAAGATTTTATTGAAGAGCATCAATCAAAAAATCCACATAAAAAACAGCCTAAAGTTCTAATTCTATAGCACTCTTGGCCGCTTTATTTTACACCTATGCCCTTACAATTAAGTTATAGTCAAGTTTACTCTTCGTCTTCGTCATCATAATCTACTATGAAAGAAGCCAAATACTCCATGTTCAGTAGGCGATGTTCCTCTTTTTCACTTGCTGTAATTGTTCCGGCTTTCATTTTTTCTGTTAACTCATCTAATTTTGCTTTGTTTACTGCATCCATAATATTAAATCCTTTCATACATACCAAACATTTCAGTTTGCCCTAAGTTACCTCATAGTTTGCATTTACGTGTTTACCTTTTTAAATCTTTCTATCTACATTTATATCATACTGGTATCAATTTATCAATAAATGGAGTATGTGGAAAAATCCTAAAACCCTTGTTAAATAGACCAAAAGAGCAAGGTATGGACCTTCCCACACCTTGCTTTCTAGGCTTTCAACTCTAAAACATACGCTATTCACAGGTTCCAAACTACAGATTGAAATTAAATTCCTTTTTTCCCTGTCATATGCTCTACAT
>CAYJHC010000134.1:0-1958 GCA_964370075.1 uncultured Oscillospiraceae bacterium
AAAAGGGTTTGGGAAATTCCCAACAAGCGTTTGTGGTCGCTGTGGGCGACCACAAACGCTACTTGCAAGTATTGTAACCACAAAATATCGAACAAATAAAGAAGCGGTTATATTATGAAAAAAGAGTATTTTAACGAAGAAATCTAGGGGCATTGGATATTACTATTTTCCCATAATAAAAACAGTAACGGGAAAAACTGGTAATACAGTTGACTATTTACAGGAAAACAAATACAATGGAGTTGGAAAAAGGGTAGAGAAAAAAGAAGGAAATGATGTAACAAATTACTTCTATGACAGAGGAACTGTACTTTATACAGCAGATGGAAATGACGAAACTACTGCATTTAACCTAGTAGGACAGCAAATGGAGATCCTCTCAACTTCAAGAGAAGCAGCTAACGGCCAAACAGAATTCTATAGCTATATCAAAGATATACGGGGAAGCACAACAGATATCATAGACAAGTCAGGAGTGTCAAGTGGAAGAAGATACGACTTTTTATAGAGTATATGGGGGAGCGGCTGAGAAAGTAGGTTCGTTCATGTCTAGGACACCACAAAACGGAGGCCTACAATCTCAACTGGATTTAGCCATAAAGCCAGAATGGGGAAATGAATTAAACCTCTTTACAAAAGTTACTGTTCCAAAAGGAACAAAAGTATATGAGGGTATAGCAGGGCCTCAGAGCATATTGGATAGAAATGGTAATGCGATAGGTTTTCTCCCTGGCGGAGGTAATCAAATCTATATAAAAAGAAAAGATAGAAACGATGGGTGGTTTAAATGATGAGATGTGATTGTGAAGAAAGAGTAGGGGTAGAATTTAAATTTGACGAAATGCATTCTTATATTAAAAAGTTTTTGAAAACGAGAGTTGCAGAAGGCATATTTGAAGAAATCCCTGTTAAAATGCCATATGACATATGGGTGGAATGTGAAAGCCCTTCCTGCGCTTGGTATGCAGAGAAATGGTATAGATGCAATGTTTGTGGAACTTTATGGGAATATATTATACCAGAATTTCCTCATGAGGGAAAAATTCGAAAATTTGAAGATGGCGTTTATATAGATCCATTTAAAAACGCATATTTTAAGTGGTATCAATTCAAGCCTATAAAAAAATTATTAACCAGTAACTTTAAAGAAGGCGATATCTTTATATTTAACCCTTTTTCAAATATATATTTCTTCGGAGTGGTTTTAAAATCGCGAGCAGGGGTAGAAGGCGAAATGAGTGAATCTGTATCTATCTGCATAACAAAAAAACACATGATAGGCTCTTTACATAGTATTGTGGTTCCGAAAATAGAAGAAGACGATATTATTCTTAAGCCATATATTGTGCCTAAGTCATATTGGACTGACTATGGATATTTTTGTGATCTTGGAAAAAGTGTAGGAGATAAATTTAAGTTAGATTATGGCTTCTATAGCGAACTTAAAAATCTTTATGTAAATGAATTTGAAAATACTATAGAGAGAGAACCTAAATTCAAAGGTAGGTTTGGGATGACCTCGGACTTAGATATTGCATTGGATTTACAATATGGATTACTTTCTGTTACTCAAAGGTCTAGTAGTGAATACATTAAAAATATAATTCTAAATTCAGAAGCAACTGAAATCCACAATGATTTTTTAAGCGACATATTTGACAATTTACCTCCTCTAGGAAGGATAGTATCTGAGCTTGAAAAAGAGGTGTACCCTTTTGCTACTTATGCAGACACGAGTGCTTCAAGAATTTGGGAAGGTATGATTTCTGAAAGTGAGTTTGTAGAATATAAATATATTTTTGATACACATGAAAAAAATGTTAAAAGCAAGGGAAGTGATTGGGAGCAATTGATAAAGACATATTTAAAAGAAAATTTTCCAGAAGAAGGAGTTAGAATAAAGTTTAATACTACAGATAGAATGGTAAATATGTATAGCACAAAGGTGGAGTTAATGA
>CAYJHC010000135.1:0-1812 GCA_964370075.1 uncultured Oscillospiraceae bacterium
TTCATTTGATCTTACATATCATTTGTTATTTTTCTTCTTTTTGCTACTACAGCAATACCTAAAATAGAGGCAATAGCAATAGTTATTAGAGCATAAAGGTTTGTTGTATTATCACCTGTTTCAGGCACTGAAGCCAAAGCTGTTACAGTAAATGTTCCTCTAGCTGTTCCGTAGTCAGGATTTGATATTTCTATTGAATATGTTCCTGCTGATAAGTTAGCTGTATAGTCTCCAGATAAGGTTGCCACTGTGCTTCCTGGGCTGTATGTTACTTTATTTGCTGGAACCTGTGTATCTCCTACAGTAGTAACTGTTCCTGACTCTTCAAAGTAAGGCGTTGTAATCTTAATAGTTAGAGGTTCTCCTTGTAAAATAGTCTGTCCATCTCCCAACATGATTTGTGGAATGGACACTAGGTATGGATATCCCCCGTTAAAATCTGGGTCTATTGCAAATGGTTGAATTGCAGTTCCAGTAGGATCAACATTTAGTGTGTTCTTGAAGGCTTCTGTTTTCATTTTTTCCAGACTTGCTCCTTGATTGGTTCCTAAGGGGTAGATATCACCATTACTTCCGCCTCCCTCGGCAGTGTTGGAGTTATTTCCATAACTGTTGCTAATATATAGGCCTAATTTGGATGTTCCATATAAGGCACCTGCACCTGAAAGAGAACCTGAGACAATTCCCGTGGCATAACAATTCTCTATTATTGGTGGTTCCGTATTATTTCCGTTTACTATTCCAACAAGGCCTCCTACATATTGAATGCCCTGTGCATTACCTGTTGCATAGCAATTAATTATTTGATCACTTACAGTGGAACTAGTATTTCCCATAGATCCAACAAGACCTCCAACGCTACCACTTGTACCAGTGACATTTACACTGGCATAACTATTACTTATAATTGATCCTCCAGATAGGTCTCCAACAAGGCCTCCAACAATAAGCCCTCCAGCTACTGGATTTGTGCCTATAGTATAACTGTTACTTATACTAGTATTTACAGCTTGTCCGACTAAAGCTCCTACATTTGAGAGTTTTGACCCCAATATATAAGGGTTAATTATGCCAACGTTTTCTATTACTGAACCTGGTGAACTTGCTGAACTAGTGCTACCTACAACGCCAAATAAACCTATATTAGACTCAGTTGAAGTCTCATCATTTATATTAAGATTTGAAATGGTATGATTATCTCCATCAAAAGTTCCTAAAAATGGATTGCTTTCTGTTCCGATTGGTGTCCATTTAAAACCTGCTAAATCTAGATCCTTAGCTAGTACTATAGTCTGTCCTTCAAATGTTTCGCCATAGATATTACTATCGACCAGCTCTGCCAGTCCTGCAAGATCTTCTGCTGAATCAATTATGAAGGTTGTGGCATTTGGATTGCTTTGATACCAGCCTACAGAGGCTTGCCCGGTCCAAGTATCTGCTTCTGAAGTGGCAAATGTTGATGCTGGTGTTAATGTTATAAGTAACATTGCAATTGCCGTTAAGGCTATAATTTTTTTCATAATAATTTTCCCTCCAAATTGTAAGTTTACATACCGATAAAAATGGACTACAGATGTACAATTTTATTAGTATAGAATTAGGTTGGCTACTAGATGAGAGCATCATCTAGAGTATCCTTAAATATTATATTTACATGATTTCATAATTTGTTAATCACACTTGCTTATTATACCACTTCGGGAATTGTATCTCAAGAAAAAGATAAGGGTCTCGTTATAATAAGGGATATTTGTGAGAATTTGTAAATTTATTTTTTAAATTCTTGACAACTGTGATTTGCTGTACTATACT
>CAYJHC010000136.1:0-1795 GCA_964370075.1 uncultured Oscillospiraceae bacterium
GGAACAGAAAACATAGTTTTATATCCATACTACGAAAAAGAAGACTCAGGAACAGGAACTATTCCAGGTGGTGGAACAGACCCTGAGGAAAGCACTACCCCAGGCGTAGGAACGACTCCAGGTGGTGGAACTAATACTGGTGGAGGAACAACTTCTGGAGGTAACGATGGCGGAACTGATACTGGTGTAGGTTCAATTACAGATACAAATACGGGAAAAGATGAAAACACTGATGCTAGTAAGAAAGACCCAATTAAGTTACCAGAGGGAACTTTAGAAAAAGTAGAAATTGATGGCAAAGAACTAGAAAAAGATGACTATATAATAGATAAAGATGGAAATTTAGTTATTGATCAAGATTATCTAAGTTCACTACCAGATGGAGAATACGTAATAAAGATTAATATAGATGGTCAAGAATATGAAACTGAGTTGATCATAGAAGGCGGAGTACCTCAATCTGTAGGTGGCTTTGAAGGAGGAGCTTGGAGTCTATTTGACTTAATCATGACTGTATTGGCAATATGCATAACTCTGCTATACACATTAGTGAGACCAAGAAATACAGAGGAAGAGGGAAACCTAGATTATGAAGAAGATAAAGAAGAGCATAGACACAAAGCAAGGATTTTTACAAGCCTTATCTTAGCTGGATTTGCGATATTCAACATAGTATTATTCATACTTACACAGGACCTTACACTTCCTATGATAATATTTGATAAATATAGTGTAATATTTGCACTAGTTGTAGTTGTTCAGGTTCTAATAACCTACTTTGTAAGAAAAAAAGTAGCAGAAGATGATGAATACTATAATGAATATGCAAATGCATAAAGTGGTAAGTACATTAAATATTAGAAGAAACTAAAGAAAATAATAAAGAAAAGCGTACAATACAAGTAAAATTATATTGTACGCTTTTTTTAAATTTTAAGGAAACGTGCGCAGATAAGTGGAAAGTTGACGTGGATTAGATTTTATTTCATATGAAAAATAGAATATTAAATATTCTCTAAGGTGAAGAAATTTCATTAACTATTCTAAATATTTTTAAATTCACTACATAGAATCAACATATAAAATATATGAACAAGGGATAAAATATTTTTAACTTATAGAAAAAATATTAATCATGTATGTAAAAAATATGCATGATTAATGAATTTTTAGAAAGGGTGGTTGATATGAAAAAGAATTTAAATACCTCTAAAGAATTGTTAATTATTGTATTAATAATTATTTTCTTAACTTCCAGTGTGTCTTCATCTGCATTTGCGACTGGAGATGGGATTGGAAGTTTTGATAATAAAGATGAAGAAAATACGAACACAACATCAGTTAAGAATAGCAACCTGTCTGACAATGAAAGTGCACCATTCAATAATAATGGGTTACTAGATGTTGATGATGCTATAGATAAGGACGAACTAGTAGAGGTGAAAGTTGGCGAAAGTATAGAGTTTGAGGCTGAAATAGAAGGGTATGGGACATTTGTTAATAACAAAGTTTATGAACCAATTGATCAGTCAGAATATGCAACTACTACTGCAACAATAACTAATAATGAAAAAGTAGCAGACATTGAGCTGATAGGAGAGGAAGTTACATTTGATGGCAATACGGCAACGTATAAATCATTCTAATAATGATTTTAAAATATATTATTAAAAATATTCCAATAGTATATTAATTGACAATAAGTAAGATTAAATATAGAATCTACTTAATGAAAGCAATCAAATGAAAATTATAGCTAAAGGAAATATTATTGGAGGTTAATGAAATGCCTAAG
>CAYJHC010000137.1:0-1762 GCA_964370075.1 uncultured Oscillospiraceae bacterium
TATAAAATAGTTTCCCTAAGGGAGAAATAGTATAGTCGTAATATAGTTTCATGTCTTTATTCATTAACATACCTCTTTTCTAACTCTGAAAATTTATCTGCTATAGATTTTACCAACTGTAACCTTGTAGCCACGGAGAATAAGCTCCATATACACAATATTTTCAAGTATCAGACTAACATCTTTTGTGTTTCCTCCAAAGACAGCTTCACCACATCTTTTAATATTAGAGCACTGTGCAAATCTCTCAGATATAGTTTGCTAGGTTCTGCTTCAAATTTCAAATTGCTTAGGTAAGGTATACCACCAATTATTAGATATTGATTAAAAATCTCTCTATGATTCTATTCTCTATGATTCTTTATAATGTAATTTTCTTAAGAGAACTCCAATTCCCAAAGCACTCACAAACATAAGAAGGACAAACCACAGTACATTACTATAATCTCCCGTATTTGGTGTATCACTTGGCGTTGTATCTGGCGTAGGATTTAGTTCTCCTCCTTCCTCCCCTGGCACATATGAGGCCACCGGTGTATGTTTCCACTTAGCGGTTAATGTAGTGTTCTCTAGATACTCTTTTGAAGCATCTACAACTTCATCTCCTGAGTACCACCCTTGGAAAATATGATTTTCTCTTGTTGGCGTTGGGAGCGAATCCAATTGATATGCAATTGTTTCTTTTTGTTTTGGTTCCACCGTTCCACCATTGCTATCAAAAGAAATCGTATATGCACTCGAGTCCCACAAGGCTACTAGCATAGAATCAGCTGCGAATACAGTTTCTTTTGTTGCTTTGCCTTGTTGGTTATACCAGCCTCGTAAATCTTTATGTGCTTTTTCTGCTGTTGGTATATATGGTAGTTTTCCTGTTTCTGTCTGTAACACCAAGTCTGGTTGTAATGCGTTTCGTTCTGCAGGTTCATTTTCTATACTAATGCTTTGACTATTGTCTTTTATTTCTCCGCCTGTAGAGAAGAAACTAATGTCAGATATAGGAATCCATCTCGCATATACCGTAGTGTTCTTCGAAAATAGGGTATATTCCGAAATTTTATTCCCACCTTCTACTGCATCATACCATCCTAAAAAGTGATAATCATCTCTTTTAGCTGTTGGCAAACCATCTGTTAGTTCCGTACTGCCTTTTAGCATATGATGCTTAGTTACAGCTTCCTTAGGTTCAACTTCCCCATTTCCGCCATTATTATCAAATGTAACCTTATATTCCTGTTCCATCTCATCTTTAACTGTAACTTCTTTTGTCAATATCTTAGGATCCATACCATTGATATAATGTTCTTTGGTTTCTGCTACTCCATACATTGTGTATGTCCCTGCCTTGAATGGTGAATATGTATTCACAGGTGACTTATACCAAGTCACACTCAAGTTATCCTTTGCCATAGTCGTAGTATTCTCATCAAATACTACTGTGACATTTTCGTCTAAATTCAGCTTATCAAAATCAATACCCCAAGGAACTTCCATTTTATCCGTATAGCCTTCTAGACTAGTAAAAGTTGCTTTTGATACATGAACATTTACACTTGTCTCTAATCCTTTTGCTGTGCCTTTAATTACTTGAGTCCCTGAAACCTTAGGATCAAAATCTTCCGTATCCCACGTTACCTCTTCTGAGACTGTTCCACCATCTTGGTAAGTAACATTTAATTTTGCTGGAAGGTTAGAAGAAATATCTTCACTATATTTACTTGTAATATCCTCTGCTTGCTCTACAGAAACAGGGACTCTCTCTGCC
>CAYJHC010000138.1:0-1656 GCA_964370075.1 uncultured Oscillospiraceae bacterium
ATCACCATTTTCAATATATGCAATGTATTCTGCATTATATTGAATTTTCTTAGACCTCCTTTAAATATTTACGTTAAATTTTTAACACAAAAAGAACAAAGCTCCGCCGTAAGTAAATACAGCGGAGTTCTATGAAAACCGAATACATTTTTTTTTCAAATGCTTAGTATCGCTTGTCTTACACCCAAAACGCATTGCAATTGTATACATCTTTATAAGATGCTTGTGTAAGGACTGACAACGGCAGAGTGAGATAATATATCACGATGCCCAATATTATGTTTTACTAATTCTATCTCTAAAACAATAATTTGTCAATGGTTAAATTTCAAGCCCTATCTCCAATCCCTCTACACCACCTCAAAAAAATCAAACCCGTAATCACACTATCAATCACGATCCCCACCCCAAACATCAAAGCTATCGAGGTCAGTGTTGGGGTATAGATGCCGAAAATGTAAAGCACAAAAGCCGCTCCGTAGTAAAGTATATTAACAATCAAAGATTGATATAGCATTAAATCAGTTCTGCCTAGGCCATAAAATATGCTGTCAATCACATTGTTGTATGCAAAGACCACATAAAATCCTAACAGCAAGATAACTAGTGAAAATATTTCATCAGGATTTTCTAACCCCATAATATTTACAAAAAAAGGTTTCCAAAATGGTATAGATATAATCCAGAAAATAGCATAGGTGTAATTTATCCTATGTAGGAATAGCTTAAAAAGACCTATCCAATAATATAGAACAGGCCTTTTAATCTATTTTATTCTATTTAAATCTTGCTATTTCTTTTACTTCTTTTCTTGCTGAAGTTGGAACCACTTCATCTGGGTATCCAAAGGTTATTACAGATGCAACAGTTTCCCCCTCAGGAAGATCAATTATTTTTCCAATAGCTTCCTCATCAATGATTCCAAATATACAAGTTCCAATGCCTTTTTCGTGAGCCGCTAAACAAAATGTTTGGCACGCAATTCCAGCATCAAACATTTCCCATGCATTTGCTTTAGATGTCGCGAATTCATCCTTTTCAGGATCTAATTTTCCGCTTTTCCCTTTAACATAACTTAATACTAGTACATTTTTTGCGTTTTCTAGTGTTGCCTTATTATATACAAAGTCATTTACTCCATCCTTTGCAATTTCTTCAATTACGGCCTCATCTGAAATAAAGTTATATCTTGCGATTTGGAAGTTAGCCCATGATGGAGCAAACTTAGCAACCTCTAAAATTTCATTCAGAACCTCTTCTTTTACAACTTCATCCTTGTACTTTCTAACACTTCTTCTTCCTTTAATCATATCTACTGCGTTCATTGTCATATCTCCTTTTGTTTCTAAGTTTTATCTTTATCCTTATTCTATCCTATGGAGAATTCACGTGCAATTATAGTCTTTTTTGTCTCTAGGGGCATTTTTGTCCCCTATAACTTCTAAAGTAAATAGAATATACGTCGAAAAGCTCTTTTTACAAAAATTGCCCTTGATATTTCCCATATTTCTATCTATAATCAAAACAGAGTTATCCTCACGTTTAGTGGTTGAAAAGGTATATATACTACTGTTTAAAGATAGTAAAACAAAAGGAGCGATTGATTTTATGTATAAATTTGATGTTGAAAAAGTTAGTTTAGAGCTTGTTAGTTGG
>CAYJHC010000139.1:0-1567 GCA_964370075.1 uncultured Oscillospiraceae bacterium
TTTAATACTACAGATAGAATGGTAAATATGTATAGCACAAAGGTGGAGTTAATGAAAAAAGTCTTAAGAGGCTTATCAAAAGAATTGAAAGAAAACAAACTTGAAAAATATGTCATGATGACAAAATTTAGTGAATATGAATAAAAGTAGTGGCAGCTGTGTAGAACTATAAGACTATACAGCTGCCTTTATAAATGGAGATCCTCTTAACTTCAAAAGAAAAGGCAACATTTGCAACAAGGAAAGCCTATGAGCAACAAATGAAGTATGGCTTTACGAATGAATCTAGAGTACCAAGGGTACCTGGAGTTATGGGGCAAAAAAATAAAAAGAGTGTAGATATATTTGTAAAAACTAAAAGGAAACAAGAGGAGTACATTCGTACGCATACAAAGATTGAGTGATGAATGCAGATTTAAATTTAAATGATAAGATTATAGAGGGGGAAACAAAGTATGGAATATTTTAACAATCCTTTCGAGGAATATTTTAACAATCCTTATTATAGGAAATTTAGAAATAAGTATCGTGAAACTCAACCGCCAGAAATATTGAAAGTGCTTAATAAATATTATGAGGTTGAGTCTGGAAGAACACGATTAAAACCAATTAAAAGAAAGAGGCCTAAGTTTAAAGATGGAGATGTGTTTGTATTTAATCCTTTTGGAGATGTATACTTCTTTGGCATCGTTTTAAAGGCTGATGTTGATGCTGAGGCTTATGGCAGTAATTTAATATGTATTTGTATGTTGAAAAAATACACAACAGAGCCATTAGAGAAGATTACTTTGCCTAATATAGAAGTTTCCGATATTATCTTTGAACCATATATTATACCTAAATCCTATTGGACTTGGGATGGATATTTCTACAATATAGGGGAAACAGTAGGGGAAGATTTTAAACCGGATTATGGGTTTTATCGCAGCTTACATGGGAAGCAAGGTTATGTAGATGCAGATGGAGTCCCTATTGATAGGGAACCAGAGTATTTAGGCTTATTTGCCCTTACGTCAGACTTTTGCATTGCGGGACAAATACATAGGGAACTAATTGTGGACAGCTCTATATTAGCGCCTAGAGAGCAGCAAATGTTCAAAGAGTATTTAGAAGAATTATTTACACCATTACCACCAGTTGAAAAGGTTCTAACTGAATTTGAGAAAGAAGTATATCCTTTTTCTTTTTCGAAAATGCATAGCAGAAGGTATGATGCACTTCTTTCTGAAGTTGAACTGACAGAATATGAAAGTATTTTTGACATTAGGAATAAAGGAATTGAAGGAAATGGTTATGACTGGGAAGAAGTTATAAAGATATTTATTAAAGAAAACTTTGCGGAAGACAGGAAAAAAATCAAGTTTGATCCAGAGGCAGGAATGTTCTGCATGTATTCTTCTAATGAGGAGCTAATGAAAAAAATCTTAAGGGATTTATCGAAAGAGTTGAGAGAAAAAAAACTTGAGAAGTATATCATGATGGCAAAATTTAGTGAATATGAATAAAAGAAGCGGCAGCTGTGTAGAACTATAACCCCATCCAAAGATTGAGTGATGAATGCAGATTT